>JBCDHF010000041.1:0-16456 GCA_038750375.1 Cyanobacteria bacterium P01_H01_bin.15 | reverse complement strand
CCCGCCAACCGAACGCTCCACTGAGGGCCAGCAACCCACCAAACAATAAGCTTAACGGCGAGAATTGGAAGCGCTCAAAATACTGGGTGTAAAAGTGAATCGTGAAAAAGACCAGAGAAAGATAAAGAATCCAGAGCTGATTCTGTCGCTGACTCCAGATCATGAGCGCCACTAACGCGATCGCCCAGATGATCCCAAATCCCCAGCCGGGAATCACGGGGGAAGAGGACCAACCGAAGTTCCACCAACTTCCTCGGGGCTCTCGCCACAGGTGATCGCCCCAAAGGGAACCGACCCAAAAGGCAAAATTCACCATTAATAAAGATGTTCGGGCAACCGTGACTGACAGCGCCTGCCACTGCTCAAGAATCCACTTACGCAGACCATAGATAAGGGCGGCTAACAGCCCGAAGCAAACAATACTTATAGTCGGCTGTTCCACAATCAAGTAGTAGCTAGAAAACCAATAGCCGGTAGCGGTTCCGGACAGAGACGCCAGAGAAAGCGTTCCACAAATCGCCATCAGATGACTCTGGGCGAGGATAGCAGTGAGGAAAAAAAGCGCCGTTGCGATCACAAAACCAATTCCGCCTTCAAAGTGAATCACGGTGGCAATGGCGGCCATCAGTGCCCCGACCAAGAGCAGCATAATGCCGAGTAGGTGCCAGGTTTCTTGAGAGCGTCGTCGGAGATAAATGCCTAAACCAGTTAAGCCATAGCCTAAAAACAAAGCCAACTCAATCGACTGGACCCAAGTCAAAGCTCCCGCCGCTGTGGCGATGACGCCAAACGCGATCGCAATATTGACTAGCGTTTGTGATTGGGGTGATTTACCGAGTTGCGTGAGACGGGTGTGTTGTTCTGGGGTAATTTCTCCTGCTGCGAGCAGTTGATCCAGATCTAGCCAAACTTTCATACATCACCATTCCTGTATCTCAACAATTGCGCTGCTCAGCCCCTCGGAAAGCACTGGAAATATATCTACACAATTCTTGTATATAAAAGAATTAATCACCATCAATCAAAAGTCACTCGGCTCAAAGGAACTGATACGGTGCTGATGTCATCACCGTACAAACCGAAGTAGATTAATTAGCCGGATCAAGACACCTTTTAAAATTGTCTAATTAAAAAATGAGCCAGCGAATGATACGAGTCAGCAAGCTGCTAAGCTTAGTGCTTCGCCACAAGCCAGAAGACATTGGGATAGCGCTGGATTCTCAGGGATGGGTTTCTGTGCCAACTCTTTTAAACGCTTTAGCGGCAAATGGTCATGCTATCTTGCCTGAAGAACTTGAGCAGGTTGTCAGAGAAAATGACAAGCAGCGGTTTACGATCAGGGACGGGCGCATTAGAGCCAATCAGGGTCATTCCGTTGAGGTGTTTCTTAGTCTCAACGCAGCGACGCCCCCTGACAGTTTGTATCATGGCACTGCTACGCGCTTCTTAACCTCAATTCTCCAGTCGGGCTTACAGAAGATGAATCGACATCATGTTCATTTGTCGGCTGATAAAATCATGGCGCAGAAGGTGGGGACGAGGCATGGCAAACCGGTGATTCTTAAAGTGGATGCCGTCAAAATGAGCCAGGACGGGCAGCTATTTTTCCTGTCAGACAATGGTGTGTGGCTAACAGACTCTGTTTCTCCACAGTATTTACAAGTATTGAGCGATGAGTGATCTCGCATAATTGACATTCAACTTAGAGTTGCTTCTTTTCTGCATCAATGGACTGCCTGGGGTTCAGAAACAACCTTATTGGCGATTGCAATCACCATTAACGTCAATTGTTGTGCTCTAAGTCTGAGTTCTGTGTTCGTTTCCTGTTAGCTGGTAGCGGACTTCGAGCAGCCAGGATCACTCATGACCGACTACAGCATAAATGGAGCAGAAATATCGTAGGCCGATACAAGCGTAGGTTTTAATACTGGGACACCTTCAAAGGAGGCAACTCAGAACTAGAAACGTTCTAATTTATCCGGCGAAGATCATATCTTCTTCACTGAACCTGATTTTGAAAATTAACTCCCGCAATGCAAACCCAACAGGCTAAGATGAAATTTGTCTTAATCGCAGCCACCACCTTTATAAGGGGGACTGCGTGCCAAAACGCTCCTAAAACAGGCAGATCAAAATCAGATGTGTCCTAAGCGATTTGGCAAAGACTATAAACTCCAAAGCTTTGACGAGGAAGGCTAATTCGTTATGATTCGCGACATTTTTATGCCGGCGCTAAGTTCGACAATGACCGAAGGGAAAATTGTGGAATGGACTAAGTCCCCCGGCGACAAAGTGGCAAAAGGCGAGACTGTCGTTGTCGTCGAATCTGATAAAGCAGACATGGACGTTGAGTCTTTTTATGATGGTTTCCTCGCAGCTGTTATTGTTGACGCCGGCAATGAAGCACCTGTCGGTTCTGCGATCGCACTCTTAGCCGAAACAGAAGCAGAAATTGAACAAGCCCAAGCCCAGGCTGCTGGCGGAGGAAGCAAACCAGCCGATGAACCTGCCCCGGCAGCCGCGCCCCCCGCACCTGTTGCCGCCGAACCCGTCGTCGCAGCCGCCACTCCAGCCGCTCCTGCTCGTAATGGTCGTGTTGTTGTCTCACCTAGAGCACGCAAACTCGCTAAAGAACTGAAAGTCGATTTGTCCGGTCTCCAAGGCAGCGGACCTCACGGTCGGATTGTGGCCGCCGATGTGGAAGTCGCCGCAGGCAAAACACCGACGCCAACCCCCAGTGCACAATTTGTTCCGGCGCCTGTTGCTGCTCCGGCAGCAGCTGCCCCGGCTCCGGCACCTGCCCCCATTGCGGGCGAAACCGTTCCCTTCAATACGTTCCAGCAGGCAGTCATTCGCAATATGAATGCGAGTTCGGCCGTTCCCGTCTTCCGCGTTGCCTACACGATTGACACGACAGCCTTAGACGCTCTCTACAAGCAGATCAAACCCAAAGGCGTCACCATGACAGCGCTGCTAGCCAAGGCAGTCGCGATGACCTTGCGCAAACATCCGATCGTCAATGCGCGCTTCAGCGATGCCGGCATCAACTACCCAAGCTCCATTAATGTCGCGGTGGCAGTCGCCATGCCTGACGGAGGACTCATTACTCCCGTGCTCCAGCAGGCCGACCAAATTGATATTTACAGCCTGTCCCGGACTTGGAAAGATCTGGTTGCACGCTCTCGCAGTAAACAACTCCAGCCGGATGAATATTCCACCGGAACTTTCACCGTTTCCAACTTGGGCATGTTCGGCGTTGATACGTTTGACGCAATCTTGCCTCCAGGCACGGGTTCAATCTTAGCGGTCGGCGGCAGCAAGCCTGAAGTGGTCGTTAAAGATGGACTATTTGGCGTGCGATCGCAAATGACGGTTAATATTACCTGCGACCATCGTATTATTTATGGAGCGGATGCTGCAGCCTTCTTGCAGGATCTCGCCAAACTGATCGAAACTGAGACCCAATCCTTGACGCTCTAACGGTCAGTTCCGTTAAACCTTTCTCTAACAACCCGAGGGCATGGCCAATATTGCTATGCCCTTTTCGGCTTATGTGAGGCGGTCGCCCATGCATCTTGGTCAACTTATCCTAGGTAGTCTCTCGTTTGGGTTCTATAAAGTCAGCAAATTTTTGATCGGTAACTTATATACCGTTTTCATGGCGCTAAATCGCAAGCGCTCCCAAAGCTGGCAAGTGCTGTCTCAGGCGGTCATCGATAAGCCGCTGAGCATGCCGGTGCTTATGACCAAAGCACCTCGCTGGAATACCCATGCCATTATTGGCACCTTGGGTCCCATCTCTGTTCAGCAATATTTTTTGATCGATACTGACATTTGTGATCGCGCCGCCAAATCCTGGCTGATTGTTGTCTACAGTTTTCCCGGTTTTCGGACGGTCACTAGTGTGCGCTCCACCGATCAAGCGCGAGAGCGGGTCGAGCTGCCCACCGGTCAATATGTCCTCGGGCTGCGCTACTACAATGCCCTGAGCGACATCGCCATGCCCGTGATTCAACTTGATAATGGGTCTGCGATCACAAGTGTGTCGGTACCTCGAAATATCAATGGTTTTTATCGGGACTTATTCCGGCGCCAAAACATTCTCTATTACAGTTGGCATTACTATATTTCGGTAATGCTGCGCGGCAACTTTCCTAGAGGCTGGGTCGAGCGTGAAATTTTACCGGTGGGTGCGCCCGACACCACCTTCTTATATGGCTACCTGGCGCCAAATCAAGATCTCGGGTTAGATATTGAGCCATCCCTACTAAGGCAATGCCAATTCTTTTTAACGTTTTATACTACCGCTAGCCTCCCCATAGACTGGGTTGAGGTCATCGCCCCCAATTATCGACAGGAAGGTCACGACATGCCTGTTTGGTATCTTCTGCGTATTCGCTCCTTCGGACCCGCTTGTCCACCATTAACATCCCAAAAAGCAGCGATCTCAGATCTTTTACACATTGCGATCGCGTATCAAACCAACCACATTGAACCTGCGCTGCTAAATTAGATTACTTTCGGGGCTGCCTCCACTATTGAGAATTTAACCCGCTAACCTAGCCACTCAGCCAAGACTCGCGCCAGGGACTCTCCCAAAAAAATGCAGACAATCCCAAAGAGAGCACTGCCTAACCAATAAAAACTAAAGAGCGTTAGACTGCGCGCCTGCAATAAATTGAAGGCATCTAACTCATAGGTGGAAAAGGTCGTAAACGAGCCCAAAAAGCCAACCGCGACTAATAATCGTGCCGATGTAGAGAGAAAGAAGATGCGTTCTGAGGCAAGAGTCACGACCAATCCCATCCCAAAGCATCCCAGAAAATTCACGATGAGCGTTGCGTAAGGAAATCCCGGACTGAAACGTTGCACGAACCAAAGACTGAGATAGTAACGACTTAAGGCTCCCCCAATTGCACCCATCGAAACGGCAAGCGGATTGGTAAACTGCGGGCGCTGAAAGATATCCGGCACCAAGTCCGGGGCAATAGTTAACAGATGGGTGATCGCTCTCAACATAGGATGATAAAACAATATATGAATGGGAAAAGCGTTGAGCTACGGCAGTCCTTATTCTGATACGGAGCATTGCATACTAGAGATTTTTGCAATGAAGTCACTCCCAATAAATCGCTTTCTCCGCATGCTGTCGCAAGCAACCTGTCAGAATTGTCCCACGGATGTGCGTGTCAATGCCGTCGTCTGCCCCCGTTCCAGTCAGAAAATGTCCTAATCTCTGAGCCTTGATATTCGAGCTGCTATTTCCAGCTTGCATGCTGAAGATCCTTTCGGAAATGACATCATCATCGGTAATATTTATTTGAGGATTTTCGCTAGCTTCTGAGTGCTCGAATTCTCAGTAGTCAGAGATTCAACAGCTCGCAATAAGAAACTAAAGTCAGCCGGTTTTCCTGCAACCGTCTTGGCTCTAGGATGACAAACATGACAACTTGAAGCCTGCCGAATAAAAGTCTCGTTCAGAGAATTGGCCAGATGAGTCAGGAGGGGAGATGGAGATGAGGGATCCCAGAACCACTGAGTACCAATCAACTCATAGTCCTGCCATACGGAATTGTCGACCTTACTGAGCAATTTCTGATAAATGCGGTTTAGACGTTCAATACTACGATTGCCTAATACTGCAGCATTATGCTCCAGAATATTGTTTTTGGGAGGCAACGTGCGCACCTCTTGAGTGGGATAGTCGGATGCATAGGGTATTTCCGGCTACCAGGGAAACTTACACTCCGGACTCGGCAATTTCGACGGGGAATCGCAAGTTTATAGATTACTTGGACGGTATTTTGCGGAATTTGCCGATGACCGCCCTCTACGATAGCGAGCGTCAACAATATCTCATCGAAAACTATCCCGTCGCTGTTGCTTCCGGTTTATAGCTTGTTGATACCGAAAAACTGCAACGACAAGATATTAATTTGTTAGCGGCGAGTTCAGGATATGCCGAAAGTTTTCGCCTATCCGGTTTATCGCCGTTGAGTAACGTACCTTATGTGCTAGAAGCGTTAGAGAAATTCGGGATCGATGATGTGATCCTGACAGCTCAAGCTTTTCAAGAGCAAACCCTGAGCCAGCGAATCTGAAAGCAAGCGTTCAACGTTGTGCATTTGGCGACTCACGGTAACTTTAGTTCTAATCCAGACGAAACCTATATTCGCGATTGGGACGCTCGCTTAGGTCCCCAAGCCATTAGTGAAATGATTAGTTCCCCTAATCTTGAATCAGCATCAGCGGTGGAGATGTTAGTTTTGAGTGCCTGTGAAACGGCGGAAGGGGATGAGCGGGCATCATTGGTTTTAGCCGGGGTGGAAGTCCGTACCGGTGCGCAGAGTACGGTTGGTACGCTCTGGCGAGTTAACGATGCATCAACGGCTGAATTTATGGTGCGCTTTTATCAGCCGTGGCAAGACAACCCACCCGGGTGAAACGAAAGCCCAAGCCCTGCGTCGCGCTTAATTAGCGTTGCTTCAAGAGATAAAAGACGACAATCCTTACTTCTAGGCACCGTTTATTTTGGTGGAGAACTGACTCTGAGTATCCGTCTTGGCTAATGGCGCTAGGTCAGTTTTACTAGATCAGTCTCGCTGGATAGCTATCTACTCTGTCAGCTTTTATGATGTAGCTGACCCAAACACAGTCCCCACAAGATTTGCAAAGCCAGCAAACCCTACAACGAAACTTACGCCTGCTGCGAATCCTACGGGGTCTCTCCTTTGCCTGGTTTCCTATCCCTACTCTCATGCTCTTTTATCAGAGCAACGGGTTAACCATCGCCCAGGGACTTCAACTCAAAACCATCCTTGCCCTTTCCACTCTCCTCTTCGAAATCCCCTCTGGCTATCTTGCAGATATTTGCGGACGTCGCCGGTCGCTCCTTTTGGGGGGCAGCATTTGGCTGATCTCTCTCGGACTCTATTGCCAAGGACAGTCATTTGCCGAATTTGCGATCGCAGAAATTCTCGCAGGACTAGCCGGCAGCTTGATCTCCGGTACAGAGTCAGCTCTCGCATTCGATACCCTGACCAATCTCAACGCCGAATCACGTTACACGGGTTTTGAGGGACAACTGGTCGCCATAGCCGGTTTTACAGAAGCGGTTTGTGGGTTGCTCGGAGCTGGGATCGCGTCCATAAATTTGCGCGCGCCCTTTTACTGCCAAGTCGTATGCATTGCGCTATATGCGCTGCTGACCCTAGGACTCATCGAACCCCCGCGCTCTAAACCCACCGCTCCCTTTCGCCAAAGCGTCGCCAAAATCCTTAAGATCGTCCACTACGCGCTCATCCAAACCCCTCGCCTCCGCTGGACTATCGCCCTTTCCGCCACCTTTAGTAGCGCCACCTTCCTCATTGTCTGGACCGGTCAAGCCTATCTCCAAGCCCAAAATTTTGCGATCGCAGACTTTGGCATTATTTGGGCGATCCTGCACGGAGTCATGAGTCTCGGGTCTCTAGGTTCAATCGTAATCGCTCGTCGCTGGGGTTTAGGCTTTTCTCTGAGTTTTGCGGTCACAACTCTCAGCCTTTGCTTTCTGGGTTTGAGCTTGATTCAAGCGGCTTGGGGAGTTATGTTCATCGCGGGCATTTATGCGATCCGGGGCTTCCGTGCGCCCTTAACCCTCACCCTCATTAATCAGCAAGTCAGTGCCAACATCCGTGCCACCGTCTTATCGATCAGCAACTTTACCTTTCAGGCTGGCTTTATCCTCATTGGACCGCTGACGGGCTTCCTGATTGCGACTTACTCTCTGAGCATGGCTCTCGGAGCCGTCGCCTGCATTGTTTTTACCGCCGGTTCCATTTTTCTGCGACACCTCTATCGTTTAGGGGCGTTCTCATCTAACTAAACGTGATCGACAATCAACATCAAAAAAATTGCGATCGCATTTTTAGTCAGCATGTCACTAGCGATCTCGATATCTCACTTTTCACCTCGATTTGAGCCAAGTTCACGATCAAAATAGACGAAAGTTAAGTGAGCGCGATGAAATCTCCCCCATGGGGCTTTCATCAAAGTTCGGGGTCTCTACAAAATTGGCATAACTTCCCCTTAATGTGTGATTGTAGCGCCATGTATTCATTGGGCTTTCTTCAAAAGCAGTCTACATTTAGGATTGAGTGAGGCATACAGATGTCGCCATTGCCAGTCCATGATATTTCATGATCTTTATGAATCACAAACAGAGACTCTGAACAACTCTGTTGCTGGAGGAACTCAAGATATTTGAGCAATCTTTAGTGATAACGTATAGAATGCGTATAATCCATCTGCAATCTTTACTATGTAGAGATTATTTTAAATGCTGGGTTTTTGGTTAGCACGGATTATTGTTGTCCAAATTAATGCCGAGCGCAGATCTTGGAGTATGAATTTGTTCGAGCTATGTACTGCTTACTACTCTATCGAAAGTCTAAGTTTAAAGCGGGATATAAACTGTCGAAGCCATTAACTAATATTGGGCGACATATTTCAAATGATATTGTTCTAACCTCTAAGAATGCTTCTCGCTATCATGCCTGTATGTTGCGAACTCGTACCGGAGAAGAGTTACGAACTCAGTTTCAATTGATCGATGGAAATTCTTTAAGTGCTCCGAGTCGAAACGGAACTTTTGTCAACGGGAAGCGGATTTCCCAGCACTACTTAAACTCTAAAGATATTATCCATTGTGGTGATAAATCTGAACAGTTACTGTTTTTAAGTATCGAGCCTGGGCAGTTCAGAAAACTAATACAAAATAGCGCCAGCAGAGCTGATCAACAAAAAACGATTACCGACCAAAGAAGTGAGTTAGCTGCACCAGCTCATGAAGAGATTCAATTTTCCCAATTGACAACAGATGACCTAATCAAGCTAGGGGCTCCAGAAAAATTCTTGGACTATATTCAAAATGAATGATTAATCTCATTAGCCGTTTCAAAGTTCATTGCTTTAAGGTTAAGGCGTTGACGACTTTAGAATTTGCGGAAGTTCAAGCAGAAGACGATGAGCACGTGATGAGGTTCCGGCAATAATTCCTCGCGATAATGGGCGCCATTGATCACTGCGATGTTTCAATTTCTGTAAAATTTTGAGCAATCTAATCAGTTCAAGCGAGAACGAAAGTTTCTCAATCGCAGTGCGTTAGTAACAACAGAAACTGAGCTAAATGCCATCGCAGCACCAGCCACAATCGGGTTCAAGAGCCAGCCAAAAAATGGATATAAAATTCCAGCTGCAATCGGAATACCCGCAACGTTGTAGATAAACGCAAAAAAGAGATTTTGACGAATATTTTGCAGGGTTGCCTGAGAAAGCTGAATAGCCGTGACAATGCCCCGCAAATCTCCGGAAATGAGTGTAATGTCACTCGCTGCGATCGCAACGTCGGTGCCAGTACCAATCGCAATTCCCACATCGGCTTGAGCAAGGGCTGGTGCATCGTTGATGCCGTCACCCACCATGGCTACCCGTTTACCTTCTTGTTGGAGCGTCCGGAGCTGACTGGCTTTTTGAGCGGGGCGTACTTCGGCAATGATGCGTTGAATATTAACTTCTCGTCCCACAACCTGGGCAGTCCGTTGATTATCCCCCGTCAACAAAACAACCTCTAGACCCATTTTCTGTAATTGGCGAATAGCCAACACTGAGGATTGTTTCACCGCGTCGGCAATTCCCATCAGCGCTTTAACGTCACCATCCACCAAGAGCCAAACGGCTGTTTTTCCCCCTTCTTCCAAGCGGATGGCGGCCGTTGCGAGTGCATCGGTCGTAACGCCTAGCTCCTGCAGCCAACGATAAGTGCCAAGCTGAATATGCTGCCCGGAGACGACGCCTTGCACGCCACTGCCCGCAACTGCTTCAAAGTTTTGCACGGTCAGTAAATCGACATCTTGGGATTGCGCATACTTAACGACTGCTTCAGCTAAAGGATGCTCTGAATATTGCTCCAAAGATCCAGCTAGCTGCAACAGTGCTTGTTGATCTTCAACATCGACCGAGTCCGCCACCACAAAATCTGTGACGGTCGGCTGTCCTTCTGTAACGGTACCGGTTTTATCCAGCACAACTGTTTGAATTTTATGGGCTAGCTCCAAGCTCTCGGCCCCTTTAATCAAAATACCGTTTTCTGCGCCTTTGCCGGTGCCGACCATGATGGAAGTTGGTGTGGCTAGTCCCAACGCACAAGGACAAGCAATGATCAAAACTGCCACCGCATTGATGAGCGCCATGGGTAGATTTCCGGTGAAGCTGAGCCACAGGAGAAACGTTAAAGCTGCGATCGCAAAAACGACAGGGACAAACCAACTCGTCACCTGATCCGCCAATTTCTGAATGGGAGCCTTCGACCCTTGGGCTTGCTGCACAAGTTTAACGATTTGAGCGAGAACCGTTTCATTCCCAACCCGAGTCGCCCGAAATTTAAAGCTGCCAGTTTTATTGAGGGTGGCACCAATCACCTCATCCCCAGGTCCTTTTTGTACCGGCAAACTTTCTCCAGTCACCATCGCTTCATCGAGGGTTGACCTTCCTTCGACGATCTCGCCATCCACCGGGATTTTTTCTCCGGGTCGTACCAGAACTAAATCGCCGACAACGACCGCTGCAATAGGAACATCGATAGTTTGTTCGTTGCGAATAATTCGAGCCGTTTTCGCTTGCAAACCAATGAGCTTGCGGATTGCCGCCGAGGTTTGACCCTTGGCGCGATTTTCTAACAGCCGTCCCAGCAAAATCAGGGCAATGATGACAGCAACCGCCTCAAAGTAAACGTCTGGCTTTAAGCCCTGTTGGAGAAACCACTGAGGAAACAGGGTGGGGAACAGAGAATACACAAATGCAGTTCCGGTCCCAACAGAAACTAGCGTATCCATTGTGGCAGACTTACGCTTGAGCGCTTTCCAGGCGTTAGCAAAAAAGTCTCGTCCCGCCCAAAACAGAATTGGTGCAGAGGCAATGAGCTGTAGCCATGGATTATGCAGCCACATTGGAAAACCGGGAATGTGTAGTCCGGTCATAGCAGGGATAGAACCCACGACTAAAATCCCGCTGATCACCAAGCTAAAAATCACTTTGCGTGTCAACTGGCGATTTTCGGCAGCTCGCTCTCGTTGTTCAGCATCTCCCTCAACCGCCAACACATCGTCTATTAACGGTTGCGCCCCGTACCCCGCTGCATCGACTGCTGATTGAATCGCCGCTACGCTCGTTTGGTCGGCATCGTAAATAACTGCAGCCTGCTCAGCCCCAAAATTTACATTGCAAACTTCCACACCCACGACTTCTGCGATCGCAGTTTGCACAGCACCGGCACAAGCCGCACAGCTCATACCTTTGAGTTTGAAGAGTTGGGTTTCCATGGCGGGGTTTAGAAGGCGTTAGGCAACCGTGTAACCAGCGGCGGTAATGGCGTCTTTAATCGCAGTATCAGCGGCCGTTGTTTCGATAACAACGAGCTTAGTTTTGGGATCTGCCGCGACGTCTGCAGCACTATCAATGCCTTGGACTGCTTTGGTTACATTTTCGACACAAGCAGAGCAAGCCAAATTGGGGACGGTTAATTTTAGTTTCATTCGATTCTTCTCCTAAGGACAGATACTTTAATCCTAATTTTTCGGGCTGGTGACAGCGTCAAGCAGTTAGGCGAATGAATTGGAGTATTGCCGCTCTCCCTGCTCAACAGCTAAACCGCTGATGCTCATGGTATGCGCTACTGTGTTGAGCGGACCTCACTGTTAATAACCGTTTGTATTCGCGTGGCTATTCGGATTTACGGAAATCGAGCGCTAAAGACGTTGCCGGGGGCGTTGACGAGACCGACACCGGGACGGATCCGAGAAGCCGTATTCAATATCTGGCAAGGGCAAATTGCCGGCTGTCGCTGGTTGGATCTTTGTGCCGGGTCGGGACAAATGGGCGCTGAAGCGCTGTGTCGAGGGGCAGCACAAGTCGTCGGGATTGAGCAATCGGGGAACGCCTGTCAGGTTATTCGGGAAAATTGGGAACAAGTCGGGGGTAAGCCGCAAAGATGGCAAGTGATCCGAGGCGATGTGCGATCGCGTTTATCAAACTTATCTGGGCCCTTTGATCGCATCTATTTCGATCCGCCTTATGCCGGGAATTTGTATGAATCGGTTTTAACTACGATCGCAAGCCTCGATCTGCTTGCTCCAGAGGGCGAACTCATTGCCGAATATGACCCCAAACTGTGGAATCCGGAGACTTGTACAGCCCTAGCTCTTCTCGAAACTCGCCGCTACGGAAATTCTGCGATCACGTTTTTTGGGCGGGTTAATGCTGACGCTTGAAGACCAGGCTTAAGCAACACATTCCAAGTAATTGAGGCTGAAAAAGTTGTTGGCGTCTTTCCAGGTTTTCTTAAGTTCAAAGCCTGCCCGCTGAGCTAGCCAGCGGAAGTCCTCAGTGCTGTATTTGTAAGAGTTTTCAGTGTGAATACTCTCTCCTTCCTCGAAGAAGAATTTGTCATTACCAATCCTCACCTGCTGTTGCCGTTTACTGATGAGATGCATCTCAATGCGACCGAGGCTGGGATTGTAGGGCGCATAGTGATAAAAATCTTCCACTACAAAATCAGCGTTCAGCTCACGGTTAATCACCTGCAACACATTCAAATTAAACTGTGCCGTAATGCCTAACGCGTCGTTGTAAGCTACGTGAAGAATTGCCGGATCTTTTTTGAGATCGACGCCTATCAACATACCGCCGCCCTGTCCGACTCTCTTGGCGGATCTTTTGAGTAACGCGATCGCATCCGGTTGGGTCAAATTGCCGATAGTGCTGCCGGCGAAAAAAATCACCTTTCTCTTGACCGCTTTCTGAGCTGTGGGAAGCCTCAGATCCTGGGTGTAGTCGGCGACCAACGGTAACACATCCAAGTTGGGATACTGCGTTTCCGTGAGCTTGGCAAATTCCTGTAGATGCTCTGTGGCGATATCGATAGGGACATAACCGGCAGGAGACGCTAATGCGTTCAAAATATGCTGGACTTTCTGGACGCTACCGCTACCTTACTCAATCAGTAAGCACTTTTCCCCCAGATATTCGGCGATTTCCTGGCTGTTGTCGCGGAGGATGCCCTTTTCGGAGCGAGTTTGGTAGTACTCATCCAACTCACAAATCTGGTTGAACAGATCGGAACCCCGTTCATCGTGAAACAGAAACTGCGGCAAAAAGGTCTTTTGAGGTTGCGTCAAGCCCTTCAACACTTCCTCCCGAAAATTCAGCAAAGTAGGCGCCAAGTCTTGAACGGTAGGAATACTCATCGAGCTTAGTGAGAAAGGATCTTGGAACAATCTACATCAAAATCGCGATCGCTTTATGAGCAATCCTGCGCAATGCGGAACCCCGCATGTTGATGGAAGTAGGGTCTGAACCAGTTGCGATAAGAAACCCCTGCCCAAGAGCCGTGGGTTGCCCAGGAGCCGCCTAAAAGTACTTTGTGACGATTATCCATAAAGGGGGCGGATTGGTCGAGATAGAGCGGGTGGGTTTCGAAGCCGGATAGCGCCGCAAAATCATTACTGCTCCATTCCCACACGTTGCCACGGAGATCGCAGAGCCCGGAGTGGTTGCCGGTTTCTAGCAGTCCCACCGGGTTCGGGGAGCCAAATTTTAGATTCAGGTTGTAGGGCTTGGTGTTAAACGGATCGGTATTTGAGGTTGACTGGGTCTGTTCTAGCTGGCTCACCGCTAATCGCCATTCGGCTTCGGTCATTAATCGAGTTTTTTCACTGTGCCATCGACAATACGCGATCGCTTCAAAGTAATTGACTTCAACTGGGTAGTCGAGGGGGGGATCGATTTCTTCAAAAACGGTGCGGTATAGATAGCTTTCGCCGTGGGGGATCCAAAATTGAGGATGCTGAACGTTGTATTCGGTTTTCCAGTCCCAGGCTTCGTCGCTCCAAAAGTCCGGGTTCTGGTAGCCGCCGGCTTGGACGAATTGTAAAAATTCCCGGTTGGTGATCAGATATTGGCTCGCGCGGAAGGTTGCTACGGTCTCGGTTTTTTCTCCATATTCTTGATCCCAGCCGTAGGTGTCACTATTTTTAGGTTTGCCCCAGGTGATGGCACCGCCAGGGATTGTCTTGAGTTCGTTGGCTCGGGTGGGAGCCGTGGTGGAGGATGCATAAATCCAGCCGATTGGACGCTGAACGAGCTCGGCCGGTAACTGCCGAATCAGCATCGAAGACGTTTCAAAATGGATGCGGCAATGTTCGATTCCCATGAACACAGCCCACAGCGGATGGGTTTGGCTGATGGGGAGGGGGAAGGGGACTTTGCACAGAATTTCTAAGACTTTTTCGTGGACTTGGGCTCGGTAAGCCCAAACGTCAGCCACAGGAGGAAATTCGATGTTGGCGACCTGTTGCTCTAGTTCTTGAGGGGTTTCTGGGTCAACGCCGACGCCAAAGAGAGTCTCGTAGGCGGGATTGAGTGACTGGTTCAGGAGTCCGACTTGAGTGAGCTTATCGACAAAGAAGGCAGCGGAATGACCGAGGTAGAAAATTAAGCGGTGGCGCAGGGGATCGGGGGAGAGATAGAAGGTATCATCGCCCACTAGGCTTTGCAGTAAGCTATTTTCGAGTTCCCAAGCGTTTTGAAAATAGTCGATGAGCATTTGCCGCAAACACAGGCTCAGCCGAGGGGAGTCTGGAACTGGCGCTATTGGCATCGAGTGAGCTGAGGGGTTGACTAAGGTAAGCGTCATGAGTTGAGACTGGGGTGTGTTCAGGAAAGCCAGGAGAGAGGTTGAGGATTCTCACCCCGGTCGATTTTGGCATACTTGCTCGCTTTTTGAGGTTTACCGAGGTTCGAGTAGGTAACGGTACAGAGTCGATCTTGGGCCATGCAGAGTCGATTATCGGTGCTGATATTGAGGTTTAAATCACTGTTTCGGGTAGTAGGACAGTTCGGGATCGATAAAGGTGCAGATGAAGAAAATTACAACGAAGGGAAAAGCGACTAAGCCAATGAAAAAACAGAGGGCAAAGGATATCGAGGTCGGCTAGTAATTCTTCTGGAGAAAGCGCATCAGTGCCAGTTGACGATAACGAAGAAATTGGGGACAGGATTTGTGATTGTGCGATAGCGATGGGTGATGGAGCGAACATGTGCCTGGTTAGGCAAAGCGAGAGGATTATGTCGGGATTACGAGGTCTTGCCAGAGAATCATGAAGGGATAGTTTACGTTGTCATGATTCATTTGATACTAAGACGATTAACTGATAATCGAAGACGATATTCATCATCAACGGGAACCGCCATTGGCATCACGTTTCTACTCCTGAATTTAGAGCAGGGTCTACGAGCCATTTGGGCTCTTTTTTTGTCCTTTTTGACCGGCTGGAATAACTGCATGGAAGTCGTTAGAGCTATCCCCAAAGACATTTACCGACTTGTGGCTGATTTTATGTCAATTGATGCATATCGTCGTTTGTCTTATGTCGATTAATTGAGCTTTTCAGATTGTCGTTTCTCTTGCTTCGACGCCGCTTTTTCAGCAAGCCCTAATTCTTCCCCGAAATCAATAAAGTCTCAATCGAAATAGACGGGACAGCTATAGGGATTATTTAACATGTTTTAAATTAGTTTACTACAACTCCACAAAACCATAGAACACCGCGTAGCCAAATGACTGAAATCAACTTGAATGATACTTTTTGGCTATCTCGACGAGGTCAATACCAGGCTCTGGGAATTCCATCTTTAACGATCCCAAATACTCGGTGATGATTTTTGAGATAGCAAGGTTACGGAACCATTTATGATTAGCCGGGATTATAAACCACGGTGCGTAATCAGTGCTGCATTTACTGAGTAAAACTTCATAGGCTAAAGTATAATCATCCCAGTGATTACGCTCTATATAATCCCACTCGCTGATTTTCCAATGACGGGAAGGGTCGACAAGACGCTGTTCAAATCGCTTGAGTTGCTCATCTTCATCAATATGAAGATAAAATTTTAGAATGTGAGTTCCGTTATCATATAGGCGCTCTTCAAAAGCGTTGATATGTCGATATCTTTTAGACCAAACTTTCTCGGGTACTAAATGATGAACTCTTGGAAATAGGACGTCTTCATAGTGAGTTCGATTGAAAATAGCGACTTCACCCTTCGCTGGAGTCACTTTTTCGTAACGCCACAAGAAATTGTGAGCGGATTCTTCATTTGATGGCGTACAAAAATGATTTACAGAGCAGCCTCGTGGATTCATGGCACCTAAAACATGGCTGATCGTGCCATCCTTTCCTGCCGCATCTCGTCCTTGTAGACAAATCAGTAGTGATCTCTGATTTTCTGCGTACATTAAATATTGCAACTGATTGAGTTTCTGATTGTAGGCTTCAATCTCCGGCAACGCATGCTCATAAGACTCTTTTTCATCTATAAAATTAGGGTCAATAGTATTTAAATTGACTTGACTGTTTGGTTT
>JBCDHF010000040.1:0-16832 GCA_038750375.1 Cyanobacteria bacterium P01_H01_bin.15 | reverse complement strand
CACGTCTAGAGGTTCTAGTTGGATTCCTTGCTTTTCCAAGTACTTCAGAGCTAACCGAGTGGCGAAACCATACCGTAGCTGATCATCGTCTAGGGCCATCGACAATAGGGCTCGCCGCACCTTCCCGTCACCATCAACAACGAGATCCGAAAACCCGATCTGGTCTCGCTCCGCCAGAATTGTCGGTGGCGTGATTGGCGTCCCAATGACTTTCTCAATGCCAATTAACTCAGGGGTCGTGGCAAACAGCTCAGTAATGGCAGCATGGCCGGGTTCAATAGGAAAATCACGATACAAATCGAGGCCAATCAACTGTGCTCCTTGGGCTTTAATTTTCGTAATAGTCTGGGCAAGTAACTGATCAGATAGCGGCCATTGCTTGGGCCGAATATCATCTTCCTCGATGGCGACCATGACAATACGCGGATCCGGTGATTCTAGCGATCGCAACTGAAAAAACTCATCTAGAGAACTCCATTCACTACCCTGCAGCAACCCCGAAGCGCGAATAAATACGACTAGCACAGTGACGATTAGGGCCACAATGGGCATACTTTGCCAAAATCGCCGTCGATTACGCAGTAGCCGCTTAGCAGATTGTCGAGCCTGGGCTAACAAATGATTCGCCTGCTCGGTCGTCTCCAATGCCGTCAAAGCAGTTTGCTTCGCGTGTTCTTGGCTTTGGCTGAGGAATTGATAATCAGCGTCACTCAGACTTTTGCCCAAAGACCAAGTCAGCGCTTCTTGTAACTCAACTCCTTTGAGCAAATGGATGGATTCTAAGCGACCTGTTTGCTCCCAAGCCGCCATTGCAGTGGCGTAGGGTCGAAGGCGGTCAAGTTCCTGCGCGACCCATCGCTGATTAAAAATTGCGGCGCAGATAGGGTTGTAAACTTGAAGCTGGCCATCTTTAGCTAGAATCAACCCAGCGAGCTGTAACTCGAGCTGCTCGGAACTCCCATCCACCGTAATATTACCTTGTTGCAGAATGCGCTGATAGAGCCCCAATAATCGATTGCGTTGAGGAAGGTTTCTTAAGATGCGATCACGAATCGTCCGGAAATGTTCAGGCTCGTCTTGATATTCCCAATTTTCAACTAAGCGAGACTGAACGACATCCTTGACAGTGATTGCAGGGTTTTTAGCTGTTTCTCGAACAAAGAGTTGGCACAATTTTTGAGTCAAAAACGGCTGCCCACCGGTCCAGACCAAAATTTCTCTCATCACACGGTGGGGCTCCGGTGCTGTCCCGAGAAATCCAGTGGCTAAAGGGGCAACCTCCGATAATTGAAACCCGGTCAGCTGGATGGCTTTACCCACATTGAAAGGCGTCTGGGTTTTGTCTTGAATCAGCTGATTGGGCGTTGCCACGCCCAATAAGGCAAACGTCAAACGCCGCAACGCAGGAACCTGGGTTCGCAGTTCCCATAAAGAACGAATTAAACCCAAAAAGTCATCCGGGGAAAAGGATTGACTCAAAACCCGGTCAACTTCATCAACGAAGATCACGATGGGGTCGTGAATTTCAACCAGTAGCACCTCTTGAATAAAGACATTCAAGCGTTGAACTGGCGACAAGATATCTCGCCGTTCTCGCCACCACTGACGCCACTCCAGTTGGGGAGAAAGCTGACAACTGCTGACGATGGATTGAACAATGCCGGCATACCATCGTTCAGCACTTAAGTCCTGTCGACCCATGCCGGTTAAATCAATAAATACGCAAACGATCCCATCCTGCTGTAAGCGTTGCATGGTTTTAACCCGGAGGCTCGACTTGCCCATTTGCCGAGAATTTAGGACATAACACAATTCTCCAGCAGCCAAGGCCTCATAAAAGATCACGTCAGCTTGCCGCGTAACATAGCTGGGTGCGTCACTTCCCAGGCTGCCGCCCACTTGATATTCGAAACGAGTGGAAGTGTCCGCCATTATCACTTACTATCGAACATTAGAAGCTTTAGCATAGGATTCAAAAGACGTGGGAACCCAAAAAACCACTGTTAGACTTCAGCCAAAACCCGAGCGAAATATTCTCGATATAAACGACATCGCGTGGTAGCCCGATTATCCTGACGTTCGATTAGACCCATGCTATGTAGCTTATAAATTTGCAAGGAGCTAAGCTCTACGGGTTGCGAAGAATTTACCACTGTTTGCAGGCTCTGAGCGAGTCCGGTGGTTTTTTTAAGCACCGCCAAGTGACGACGCAAGTGATCACTGTAAATGCCCGCTTCAGTAGCGGCAGATGCGAGTAATTCAGAAAGAGTCAAATGTTCTCTATATATCTCATACAGAGCTCGCCGAACTAAATAGGGATGACCCCCCACTAACTCCATGAGGTCTTCTGTTTGGGCGAGTTGCCAATCCTTGAGCCCATGTAACTGAGCAAGCCCGAAAACCTGTTCACTGGAAAATTCAGGGAGTTCAATGGGGATCCCCGCATTAAACGGGGATTGATTCATATCTAGGGTGATATAGCATTCGGTCGAGTGGGCCAACACAATCCGCAGTTGTTGCCAGACAGTGGAGGTTTTGCCTTTTTCATGCCAGCTTCGTAACATGCCAAAAAAATCTTCAGCGACGTCACGGTAGGGGAATATGCGCTCAATCCCATCGATTCCCAGTACTAAGGGGCACTTAATAGCCGGGAGTAAATATTCTTCAAAATAAACGGTGCAGTTGTCGTTACTTCCCAAAATTTCAGTGTCCCAATAGTCATGCAGGCGGTTCGACGCTTTCAGTTGGCGGCCGACCATCAAACAAAGCCACAACAGTAGCTTATCCAAGCTCGAGATAATGCCTTTTTCAACACCACTCAAGTCTAAATAGACAGCTCGATATTGTTGATGATGACCGTAAGCTAAGATGCGCGTCATCAAAGAGGTTTTGCCCATCAGTTTGGGCGCTTTGATGCGGATGAGCGCGCCGGGTTTAGCAATGGCGTCGTAACAGAGCAATTCACTGCCATTGCGATCGACATAAAAAGGGGAGTCTAGTCCGACTAACCCCTCGGGAAAGGGGATATCGGTTTGAGCTTGATTAACCGTCGGAAGATTTCGTGATCGCAGTCGGTCACTTGCGCGTATTAAAGGCTGCCGTAGGTTTTTTTTGGTGACTCGCTCTCCCAATCCGTCAGAGAGTTTTTTCCACAACTTATTCCCGACATCCTTGTTGAGGTAGTCGGAAGTATAGCCGGACGCTTCGGCCATTTCCTCATAGGTTTTGCCCTCCCAAGAAGCTTGGAGCACCACCGTTTCAATGTCGTTAATATATTTACCCGTTTGCTTAAATATTGCCTGATTGGCAACCTGTTTGGCCCCACTCCAAGTCAGATTTGAGGATGGCTCCATAGATAGAATACGAATAATAAATCAAATCTTCATTCTACAGATTAATTTCCTGATGCCTTCAAAGTTAAACATATAGTTAATAATTTTTGAAAAGGGGTGGTTGGGCTCCAGAACGAACATTAGGCGACTCAGCATTAATGAGAGATGGCCTAAGGGATTTGCCGCAAGCAATCATAATGGTGAGGTCATCAATCAATAAACCTCCTCATTGGGGACCAGCTCAAGTGCTGCAATTGCCATCTACACCCTTACTGACATTAATTCGTGCTACCACTCAGTCGGCAATGGCTAGCGGAGCCCTGCAACCTCTCCCGACCCGCTATGAGATGGTCAAATCCGGCGGCATTGAATTTGTGGTCCGCGTTTCGCAGGCTCTCGTTCGGAAGCAAAAAGCCACGCAGACTCAAAAACAGGAAAACTCTAATCCCTTTCTCCCTTACGAAACGGATCTCTTTGTTGCGGATATCAGCGACACTCATTTGTGTTTACTCAATAAGTTCAATGTTGTTGCGGATCATGTATTGATCGTGACTCGTCAATTTGTGTCCCAAGAAACTTGGTTAGATGCTGCTGATTTTTTAGCGTTACTCGCTGTCTTGGCGCAATTTGATGGTTTGGGCTTTTTTAATGGGGGGGCTGTTGCTGGCGCGAGCCAACCGCACAAACATTTGCAGATAGTCCCGCGACAGTTAGCGCCTGAATTAGCGGTACTACCGATTGACCCATTGCTTGACAAGACTGAAATAGCGGGACATCTCGGACAGTGCCCTTTGTTTCCTTTTGCCCACGCGATCGCAAAACTACCTCCGAACTGGTGGCAAGGCGCTTTAATGTCAGCCGCTGAAGATGTTCGCGCCATCTACGGTGAAGCCCTGGTCAAATTGGGGATGCTGGATTCTCCGGCTCTGTCGAACCCCAAACAGTCCCAAGCCTATAACTTGCTGATGACGCGGGAATGGTTACTCCTTATTCCTCGCACCCAAGAGCACTGCGCTCAAATTTCAGTCAACTCGTTAGGGTTTGTAGGTTCTTTATTTGCTCGCAACGACCTAGAACTCTCACAAATCCGGGAACTTGGACCCATGACAATCCTTAAAACTGTTGCCCAATCTTCAACAAATTAGCCATCGTCAGCGGTTTCAGAGGGCTGATCCGTTAAGCTTGGCGCGATTGATTCAACGGGCTGCTCTGCGGGCACAGGGGTAATTGGCGTCGTCAGCGCAGGTTCTGGGTTTGTGACAGCCGCGGGCGGCGGCGTCGTTTCTACCGGGGCGACCCCCGCCGCTGGAACCTCTGGTTCCTGACTAGGCAGTTCAATAATATCGGTCGAAATCGGCGCATCTGGTGCCGCTGAGGGAGCGAGCGGTTCTGCCGCCGGAGTAGTCTCCGGAATCACCAGGGGTTCTGGGGCTAATTCAGCCGGTGCGGGGACCGATTCCGGGAGAGTCACTGTCGATTTGACTTGACCTTCCCACTGACGAATACGGGCTTGCGCTTCTAGATAGGCAGGACTGCCGGGGGGAATCTGTTGAGCAATTGTGATCGCATCTTTGACATTAGTGCCAGCCCGACTATTGGCTTGATTGAGTAGCGCCTGTCCAGAGTCACCCAGGTTTCGGCTAGCATTGGATGACGAATCGCCCCAGGTAGATGTCCTGCGGTTTTCTCCTTGAGGTGCGGTGCTTGCAGTTGTCCGACGAGAATTTCGGGCAGAGAGTCGGGATTCATATTGCTTGCGCTCAGCCTCCCTCTGCTTAAGGCGGGCTTGATTACGCAGATTGGCTTGAGTCAACTGCAAATTACTCTGCCAAGTAGCGATTTGCCGCTGAGCTTCTGGGTAAAGCGCTCGACCGGCGCGAATGAGATTCGCTTGGGCAATGGCTTCCTGTAGGGCTCGTGAACCACCGCCAGAGGCTAAAGAACGTGCTTTGTTAAGGATAGGCTGATCTTCGATCGTTTGGATTTCTGCTCGCCAACTTGCAATCTCTTTCTGAGCGCGGCTGTACGCAGGATTTCCACTTTTCACTAACCGAGCCGCTGCGATCGCTGCTTCGAGGTCGTCAATCAGTCCCGAACGAGCCAGTTCATTGGCTTTTTCGAGATGGGCTACCCCTTCAATCTCGCGATTCCAGCGCTGGATCAGAGCTTGGGCATCCGGATAAACAGCACTATCCGATTTAATTTCTTTGGCCGCTGCGATCGCATTTTCCAGACTAGAGGTCGTGCCAATTTGGGCATTGCTCCCTGCTTGGGCAATTTGTCGCCACCCAGTCAACTCTGTTTTAATATCCAGCTCTCGGGGAGCCCGATTGGTCAAGGATAATAGCCGAGACCAGTCTCGCTCATCGACGAGAGAGTCTCCGTAGCTCAACAGCGTGCTTCGAATATCGCTAATTAAAGCTTGGGCTTTTTCATGAAAATAGCTGTCTGGGCCCATCGCCGCAACAATCTCATAAGCTCTTAGCCAGCTAGAAAGATCAGTCTTTTTAAATTGAGCTTGGGCTTCACTAAAGTTCTTGCTGTCTTGACGCGCCTGCTGAATTCTGGCGACACCCTCTTCATATTTGGTGGTGGCCCAATAACGATTACTAACTTTCGTTAATCTGACCGCCTGATCAAAGGCTTGATTCCATTCAAATTCCCGCAGACTTGCATCTAAGTTGGTGAAGATTTTCTCGCCTTGCGCCCAGATTTTTTCCCACCGTTCAATTTTGTCGCTAACTAGCTGATAGGTCTCAGCATCTTTAGGAATTTGGCGAGCTGTTGCGATCGCGTTCTCGATGTCCCCTTCCTGAAAAATATCTTCTGCGACTTTCAAAATATCACCCGCCCAAATCTCGACTTCCGTGTTGATTTGGCTACGTAACGGGTGATCGGCGGGAAGCGCCTCTACTAGCTTAATGGCGCTTAGTAAACTCTCTGTCGTGCGCTCTTCTGCTAAGAGCTGAGCGCAATACAAACGCATGGCAGCAGAGGCCGTTAACCAAAGCACGTTGTCGCAATTCGGCGTCTTGGGCAATCGCAATAGCCAAGAGGTACTGCCAGCAGCAACCCCGCCACAGAGCAAAATCATCACAGTTGTGATGGTGGTCCAACTACCAACCCAACGCAGGGGATGACGGCGTCTTCGAGCAGGCGGAGGGGCGGCGGTTGACACAGCTTGTGGCTTAACGGTTGACTCTGTCGGGGAAGTTTCCGCGTCTGCCAGGGAAGCTGGCGGGGGGGTCTCTTCTGACAAGGATTCGTTATTCATAACCCGTTGCTCGTGGAAAGAACGCGTCAAATCGATTTCAACTTAACCCTAATATATTGAAACTATTGTTGACGCCAGATCGCTTGGGACACTTTTAAGTTTGAGTTGATTAATTTGAACGCGTTCTGACCCATAGCCTGGCGGTTGCGATAACGCGAGAGAACGCATCTCTTAGGGAATCGAAATTTCAAAACTAGAGTCCATTGCCCCCTCATGACCAGCTCGAATCAACGGGAGTTCCTAAAGGGTTATGGGTTTGCTGACGCTTCCAGGTCCGCAATTAATTGGTTCAGATGACTGACATCAGCGTGGTAGACCTCGCCACAAAACTGGCAGGTGGCTTCCGCACCTTTGTCTTTTTCGATCATGTCCTGCAGCTCGTCAGTTCCGAGGAGTCGAAGGGCCCCCAACATCCGCTCAAAAGAGCATTTGCAATCAAAACGGAGCATTTGAACTTCGGGGAAAATATTTAGCCCTAAATCCCCTAACAGCTCCTGCAAAATATCCGGCAGGGTTTTTCCCGCTCTTAGCAAAGAGGTAAAGCTGCTCAAAGCACTAATTCGTGATTCCAACAGCTCCACTAGCTCCATATCTTCTGCGGCTTTAGGCAGAATTTGTAGCAACAGACCACCGGCTGCTGTGACGCCACTCTTGTTTACAAAAACGCCCACGAGCAAGGCGGACGGGGTTTGCTCTGAGGTCATTAGGTAACTGGCAACATCTTCTCCAACTTCCCCCGACACCAGTTCTACCGTACTGGAGTAGGGATAGCCATAGCCCACGTCTCGCACCACATACAAAAATCCGTTGTTGCCAACTGCGCCGCCCACGTCTAACTTGCCTTTTGCGTTGGGAGGCAACTCCACACCGGGATTTTGGACGTACCCGCGCACCGTACCGTCAAGGCCGGCATCCACCAACATATCGCCCAGGGGTCCTTCCCCTTTGAAATGCAAATTAACCCGAGAGCCGTCCCGTTTCATGCTCGATGCGAGGAGGAGTCCTGAGGTCATGGCTCGTCCCAACGCCGCCGTTGCGACAAATGAAAGTTTGTGTCTTTGGCGAGCGTCTTCACTTAGGCGAGTCGTAATTGCACCGACTGCCCGAATTCCGCCATCAGCCGCTGTTGCACGCAGTAGTTGGTCAGCCATTAATTCAAGTCACTTGGGGTTTTCAATACCTCTAGCGTAACGAAGTGTGAAGCCAATCTGAACTCCCATACCAGTCGCCACCTTCGTAGGGGGGCGGCGGCGTACCAGAAAGCTTTAGAATTAGGCACCTCAAAATCAGAAGTGTCTTTAAGTTTTCTGGCGAAGGCTATTAATGATGCCCGGCAATAGTTTGCGATCGCAAATGCTGCTTCGGATCAGCCCTATCATCTTCTATCGGCAAACCTAGATTTCAAGACGGAGACCTTACACTAAGAGTCGGTCTTCGATGCGGTTGGGGGTGAGGTCAAGATGCTGCGAGTGGTATATTTTGGGACTCCGGTTTATGCGGTGCCAACGTTTCAGGCGTTAATGGCGCGGTCCGAAGACTATGAGGTCGCCGGGGTAGTCACTCAGCCGGATCGGCGTCGAGGTCGAGGGAATAGCTTGGTGCCCTCTGCCGTGAAGAAAGCGTTGATTGATTTGGGGGCGGGGAATCCGGATGCTCTTAGTCGAGCTATTCCGATTTTCCAACCAGCGCGGATAAAGAAAGACACGGAGACGTTAGAGAAACTAGCGGCGCTGAAGGCGGATTTGTTTGTGGTAGTGGCTTACGGGCAAATTTTGTCGCAAGAAATTTTGGATATGCCGAAATATGGCTGTGTGAACGGGCATGGGTCCTTGTTACCTGCGTATCGCGGGGCAGCACCGATTCAGTGGAGTTTGTGTAACGGAGACATTGAAACTGGCGTTACGACCATGCTAATGGATGCGGGGATGGATACAGGGGCGATGCTGTTGAAAAGTACAACGCCCATTGCGTGGGACAGCACAGCCCACGATTTGGCGGGGGTCCTGGCTCAGCAGACGGCGGATTTAATGTTAGGGACCTTACCGAAGTTAGCGGCAGGAGAGATTACGCCGGAACGGCAAGATTCCGAGGCGGCGACCTATGCGCGATTGATCCAGAAAAAAGATTATCAGCTCGATTGGTCTTGCACCGCAGTAGCATTGCACAATCAAATTCGAGGATTTTATCCGAACTGTGTGACTGCATTTCGGGGGAAAGCGCTCAAAATTTTAGAAACGGTTCCCTTGAGCACGGATTTTTATGATCAACTTCCGGCAGTTTATAGGGACTTGGTTGACTGGTTAGCTGCCATAGAACCCGCAAAACCGGGACGCATTTGGCAAATCGTCAAAAATTTGGGTCCCATTGTGGCGACGGGGGACGGAGGTCTATTGCTGAAGACAGTTAAGCTAGCGGGCAAAAAGGTACAGTCAGGTGGGGAATTGGCGAATGGTCAGCGCATGGAGATGGGAGAACGGTTAACGGATTAATCGATACTTGCTCGGGGAGGGATTTGGGGATGGAATTTTCTGAAAAGTCGTTTTTTTTGAGAGAAGCCACGCAAAAGGGTTTGCGAATTGGAGAAGAACGAGCCCGGACAGAAATTGCAGAGAAGTTACTACTACGAGGAATGAAACCGCGGGAGGTGGTGTCAATTACTGAGTTGCCGCTGGAAAAGGTGAAAGCGATTGCTAAGAATATAGTCCCAAGCAATCTGTCACAGAAGAAGCTCAGGGATAAAATCCGTTTCGGTCTTACTGGCAATGACTAACCCTGGATTAATTTTAACCTGAATTTCTGCCCAAAAAATGCATCTGAATCGGGCGTTAATGGCAGTGGCAATCGAGGGAGGAAAGACTGAAGGCACCCTGGATCTCTTGACGGACTTAAATGATAAAGAAGATTTAGCTGATAACGGAATCGGAGGGGAATTGAGACGCTCTTCAAAGATTGCGACGGTGGGGACTATCACATAAAAGGTACAAGAGTAAGCGAGGAACGATTGATGCTGCTATTGTTGTCGATAGTGTTGGCATATGCTATTGAAATTAGCCATAGAGAAAGAGTGAAACCCATATAATCTCTGGAATCCGCAGAAAGGATCGAAGAAAAGAGGCATAGCCGAAGCAACTGAAAAATTGAGTTCGGTTCAGGCCCAGATAGATGAGGAGAAGTGATGAAGGGAAAGCTTTCGCTGGTGGAAGATTTGAAGGTTCAATGAGTCGTCGCTCTCAAAACCAGTAGCATTGTCCCTAAGGCTTAACCGCTCTCGCCGTAATCGGCTCTGTCTTCCAGACTTGTTTTCGCCCTATAAAGATGTTGGCTAATTTAGAATTCACGTTTGTTTAAATTGCCCAGTTGTTGTCTTTGTAGTTTGATGAGTTGTTTAGCCGCTGAATCAAAAAATCCACAAATACTTGTACTTTTATGGACTGTCGGCGATTTTGAAGATATAGAATGTAAATGCCAGCATCAGTTGTGTGTGTGTGGTTTTAGCTGGAATTTTTCCTATACAGCTCAAATCCTAGCCCAGGGGAATTCATGGGCACAGACTCGGCAGAAATTAGAGCAGGCGAGATGCTGTTTGAGCGCTCTACCCGATAGTTTTTGCAAGTTTTGGTCGCATCGGAGCTGGCTCAAGTCCCTCAACAAGTTAGAAAACCAGGGCATAGTCCGCTACTGGTGGAATCAGATGCCGCAAACTGTCCTGAAATTTCAGGAATTTAACCCCGCACGATCAATCTATTGGCAAGGTCACGCACAATGGGCACTGGGTAAGCGAGCGTCTGTCATCGCAAGTTATGAAAAAGCGTTCTAACAGTTCCTGCCTTTTCCTTACATGAGCAAGGTCTGCAAAATGCGGGATGCACGCTGCCTCGTTTCTTGAATCGGTGATTGTTTAAGATGGGCGGGAAAAGTTCAGACAGATAACCATAGTGGCCTGACAAAGATGCCCTCGATTCAGTTAAAAAAGCTCCATCCCGACGCCATTGTCCCGAGCTATCAACATGCCGATGACTCCGCTCTTGATTTACATGCTGTTACGGACTTAACCTTACTTCCCGGTCAAAGTACCTTGGTGCCGACAGGTTTTGCGATCGCAATTCCACCCAATACCGAAGCGCAAGTTCGGCCACGGAGTGGGCTGGCTCTTAAACATCAAATCACGGTCTTGAATACACCAGGCACGGTTGATGAGGGATACCGGGGAGAGATTGGCGTCATCTTGATTAATCACGGCACCCAGGCATTCTCTATTCAAAAAGGGGATCGCATTGCACAACTGGTAATCGCACCAATTTTACGGGTTGATGTGGATGTAGTTAGCGAATTGCCGCCGACGCAAAGAAGTCGAGAGGGATTTGGTTCCACTGGCATCTGAGACCGAAGAGGCAGTATCGGATTGACGCCGGGCACAAACAAGGCAATCGGTTCATGCAACTGGGCGAGTCGTCATTTAGCAAGGAAAGTTAATCTAAAGGGTGAAGAGTGCCGGGAAGTGTTTACAAACAATGGTTAGTTCGTCTGCTGGGGTAAGTATTAAAAATTCTGTTTGGCTCAATTCCGAAGAGAAATGGGTCGTTCTGACGCCTCAGCCTGATTTAGAGGAACATCTGAATTCGCCTATTTCGGCGCTTAGAGCTTATCAAGATAAAGCATTTGAGTTGCGGTATCATCCGCTAAACAAGGACTTTCCTGGAAACGCCCCCCTCGTTTTGCTCGCGATCACAAACGGGGAAGATCAGCCGAACTTATTGCTGGCCAAAGAGCTTTTAGCCGCTCGGAAACGCTGCTCCACCCGCTATTTAGCCCTGTGTCCAACGGCAGAAGATTTGGACGCGGTGCTGGAAGTAACTGAGCTGGACGGGGGATTAACGACTGCGGATTGGCAGACTCCGGCTCGGTTGCGGGCTTTTTTCGGGTCTGAATTACGCATCTCTCAGAAAATTGCGATCGCAACCACGGGCTTAATGGCGGAAACCAAGCGCTGCGAAGAGATGCAGAGCTTCAACCAAAATTTAGAGGATTTGGTCCGGAGCCATACTCAAGCCTTGGAAAATCAGAATCAAGTTTTAGAGGAGCAATTTTCCAGCAGCGAAGCTGCTCGTCGTCAACTAGAAGTAATGGGGCGGGAGCTACGGCGCAGTGAAGAGCGCTGGCAACTGGTGCTGCGAGGTAATAATGACGGTATTTGGGATTGGAATATTGAGACCGACGAAGCGTTCTTATCTGCCCGCTGGAAAGAGATGCTGGGCTATGCGGAGCACGAGTTCCCGAACAATCAAACTGCCTGGCGAGAAAGAATTCATCCGGAAGATCGTGACTGGGTTCTTGCGACTTTAGAAGATCATTTGGCCGGCAACACCGAAAATTGTGACGCGGAATATCGACTGCGAGCAAAAGATGGGAGCTATCGCTGGGTGCATTCCCGAGGACAGGCGCTCTGGGATAAAGACGGCAAAGCGGTCCGGATGGTGGGTTCAAATAGCGACGTGACCGAACGCCGCAAACGCAAAGAATCGATTCGTTGGATTGTTGAAGGAACTGCTAATAAAACTGGGGAGCTATTTTTTCGAGCCTGTACCCAATATCTAGCCAAAATCCTAGATGTTCGGTATGCGCTCATTAGTCAGTTTGCAAATCCCGAAAGAACCCGGGCTACGACCCTGGCATTCTGGAAAGGAGACGGTTGGGGGGAGAATTTTGAATATGATTTGCGATCGACCATTCGCGATAATCGCAAACTCTTAAGTCATAACTGCTATTACTCGGAAAGTACAGAAGCCTTATTTTACGAAGATCCGGAACTAGCGAAACTCAACATTCAAAGCTATCTCGGTATTCCATTAACCAACAGCAGTGGTTTGGTGTTGGGCTATTTGGCCGTCTTAGATGATAAACCGTTCATCAAAGACCCCGGCAAAGAACAAGCCTTAAAGATTTTTGCGGCACGGGCAGGGGCAGAGCTGGATCGTCTACTCGCAGAACTTGCCCTGCAGAAGCAAGCAGAAAAAGATAACTTGCTCAGTCGTATCTCCCGGCAATTTATCGATCGCGACGTGGAAAGTGCTACCCAATTTGCGCTGCAGGCGATCACTGAATTCACGGGTACCGGTTTTGGTTACATCTTGCGTTACTTAGATGAAGAATGTTCCTGTTGGCGCTTTACCCATGAATGGCTTAATAAAGAACATCCTTCGATTAAAGACACCTATCAAAACGTACCCGCAACTCACTATCCCTATTTTCATCAACAATTGGTAAGTGGCAATATTATTTTGTTGAATTCCTTAGCTGACTTACCGCCCACAGCTGATGTTGAACGCAGAGAGATGGCTCAATTCGGGACGGCAGCGATGTTGATTGTGCCGATGATGAACAGCGGCAAGACCTTTGGATATATCGGTCTCGATGCGGACCAACCCAAGCAATGGACTAAAGAAGAAGTGGCACTCCTGAAAATTGTCGGGGAATTTATTGCGATCGCACAATGTCGTCAGGCTGCGGAAGATCAGCTACGGGAAGCGAAAGAAGCGGCGGATCAGGCAAACCGAGCCAAAAGTGAATTTCTAGCGAGCATGAGCCATGAGCTTCGGACCCCCTTAAATGCTATTTTGGGCTTTTCTCAGGTATTGGGGCGAGACCCGCAGCTAACGACAGAACATCAGCAACATCTCACGATCATCAACCGCAGCGGTGAACATTTGTTGTCGTTGATTAATGACATTCTTGAAATGTCTAAGATAGAGGCAGGGCGGACTGTTGTTAACCCGACAAATTTTGACTTGCATTTACTGCTCGATAATTTAGAAGCAATGCTGAAGCTGCGGGCAGAAGCGAAAGGGCTACAGCTCGTCTTCGATCGCGGGGTAGATGTACCGCGTTACGTCAGTACGGATGAGAGCAAGCTCCGGCAGGTGTTAATCAATCTCTTGGGCAACGCCATCAAGTTCACCAAGACTGGCGGCGTGACCTTACGATCACGTCATTTCAAAACCGTCGGATCAAATCGCTGTTTGGTGCAGTTTGAGGTCGAAGATACGGGTCCCGGCATTGCACCAGAGGAACTCAATCGCCTGTTTACCGCATTTGGTCAAACAGAAACCGGACGCAAATCGCAAGAAGGCACCGGCCTTGGGCTTGCCATTAGCCAAGAATTTGTGCAACTCCTCGGCGGCGAAATTCAAGTGGAATCTGAGGTCGGAATGGGAACCCTCTTCCGCTACGAAATTGAAGTGGAGTTAGTCGAGGCCTTAACCGTCCCTTCAACTCAACCCCGGCGCCGAGTGGCCCACCTCGCCCCCGGACAGCGAACCTATCGCATCTTGGCAGTGGATGATCGCTTGGAAAGTCGGCTGCTATTGGTTAAACTTCTCAGTTCTCTTGGCTTTGAAGTTCGGGAAGCCAGTAACGGGCAAGAAGCGATCGCAGTTTGGTCGGAGTGGAAACCGGATTTGATTTGGATGGACATGCGGATGCCGGTGATGGATGGCTACACGGCGACTCAAGAGATTAAGCGATCTTTGGCGGGACAAGCGACAACGATTATTGCCTTGACCGCTAGCGCCTTTGAAGAAGAACGAGCGTCGATTCTGGCTGCAGGCTGTAACGATTTCATCCGTAAACCGTTCCGGGAAGAGGTCTTGTTGAGCAAAATTTCCGAACATTTGGGCGTTGAATTTCAATATGAAGATGAGGTGCCCCCAAGCCTGCAACCCTCTGTTCTGGATACGCCCTCTGTTTCCGAAGCGTTGGCTAAACAGCCACTAACCTGGCGGCAGGAGCTGCAACTGGCAGCCGAGGACTGCTCAGATGATTACATTCTCGGGTTAGTTCGTGACTTGCCTGAAACCGAAACTGTATTGATCGCTGAACTCCGCAAACTCGCCCAGAACTATCAATTTGAGCAGATTTTGACCCTCTTGGCATCCGTAGAGGAGGCTTAAGTTATGACAGAAGGTAATATTTTGGTCGTGGATGACACGCCGGATAATTTACGACTGTTGTCTGTAATGCTTGCTCAGCGAGGTTACCAAGTTCGCAAAGCCCTCAATGGCAAAACCGCGATCGCAACGGTCTCCAAACGTCCGCCCGATGTGATTTTACTCGATATAAATATGCCAGGGGAGAACGGCTACGAAGTTTGTGCTCGCTTAAAAGCCGACCCGGAAACGGCCGAGATTCCGGTTATTTTCATTAGTGCCTTGGACGATGTCTTAGACAAAGTAAAAGCCTTTGATGTGGGCGGTGTGGACTATATCTCTAAACCGTTTCAGGAAGAAGAGGTCATTATCCGCATCGATAATCAGTTAACCATTCGCCGTCAGCAGGCCGCCCTCAATCGCCAAAATACTCAACTCCAAACCGAAATCGCGGAACGAACCAAAGCAGAATCTGCGCTGCGGGTCTTTTTACATGCTGTTTCCCATGATTTGCGCAATCCGGTAACGGCCATGTCGTTGGTGCTCAAAAACTTCAAAGCTGCCGGTCAAGATCCCATTAAACTCCCGCTCAATATTTTGGAGCGCATGGAACTCAGTTGCGATCGCCAATTGGATTTAATTAATTCTTTGGTAGAGACCCAACAGCTAGAGATTTGGGGAGTGGCGCTACAGTGTGAGCCGGTTGAGCTACACGCTCTGACCCAGCAGCTGTGCGAAGAATGGGAACCGCGCTTAATCGAGGCCGATGCTCAGATAATCAATAAAGTCCCGACTGATTTACCCCTAGTCCAAGCTGATGCCCACCAGCTTTGGCGCGTTTATGAAAACCTTATCGCCAATGCCCTCAAACATAATCCTCCTGGCGTTACGCTGACTCTCACGGCTGTGATCGCAGAAAATAATTCGACGTTGAGACCCTGTCAATGTCAGGATTCTGGAGAAAAGCCAGCACGTGCAATGCGCTGCCAAGTCATTGATGACGGAGTCGGTATGCCCACCGAGCAAGTCAAAACATTATTCGATCCCTATCAACGGGGTCGTGAAGCCCGCCGGACTTTGGGTCTGGGACTCGGTCTTTATCTCTGCCGCCAGATTACTGAAGCTCACGGCGGTAAAATTTCCGCTCAATCCGCCCCCCAAGCTGGCACCAAGTTTGAATTTTCTCTTGCTATCGCAGAATAAGCCTACGGACAAGCTCACTGGAAAAGATAGTGGACTTGTGACGAGTTGAAAACGCAAGAACCTAAAATGTTTAAGGCTGTTGTTGCGATTCTTGCTGAAACTTGAAGCATCCCGAATTCAACAACTATCCGGACTACTCAACCGAGGCGGTTAAACAAGCGTGAAACCCTTTTTAAAATGGGCTGGCGGCAAATATAAGTTAGCGGACTACATCAAAAGCATTTTGCCTTCGGGTGCTCGGTTGATTGAACCGTTTGTCGGCTCTGGGGCGATTTTTTTAAACGTCAGCTATCCACGTTATTTTTTAGCAGACGCGAATCCAGATCTGATTGAGCTTTATCAACAGCTCCAGAAAGAGGGGGCTGCCTTTATTGAGTTTGTGGGTGATTTTTTTGGGGCAGAGTTTAATCAGCCAGAAAGATATTACAAACTGAGAGAGAGATTTAATCAGACTGATAATCCACGTGAAAAGTCGGCACTGTTTGTGTATTTAAACAAGCATTGTTTTAACGGCTTATGTCGATACAACGCGAGCGGTAAATTTAATGTCCCTTTTGGTCAATATAAACGCCCCTATTTCCCCGCCAAGGAAATGTTATATTTTCATCAACGATCGCAAAATGCCATCTTCTGTTGCCAGGATTTTGTCACGACTTTACAACAGGCTCAAGCTGGAGATGTTGTTTACTGTGATCCGCCCTACGTTCCGCTGTCGCTGACAGCCAATTTTACGAGTTATAGTGCCGGGAAATTCGGGGAAAGGGAACAACGAGAACTTGCCAAACAAGCCAAGCGATTAGCTACTCAGAATATTCCGGTGATGATTTCTAATCACGATACCGACTTTACTCGTGAGATTTATGATGCTGCAGTGATTTATGATTTCAAAGTTCAGCGGAATATCAGTCGAGAAGGTAAAAATCGCACAAAAGTATCTGAGTTACTAGCTTTTTTCAGGACTGATACAGTTATCTCCTCTTCAATAATTTAGAGATTAGCCACTATGCGATCTCAAAAACTCAGTAGACCTCTTGCAGGAATCGGAAAATTGAACGATTTTAATGGGTTTTAGCCTCCAACAAATGGGTCCGTGCAAGAGGT
>JBCDHF010000039.1:0-16904 GCA_038750375.1 Cyanobacteria bacterium P01_H01_bin.15 | reverse complement strand
GGGCGTGCTCGGTTAGCCGTTTAGGAACGCCCCAATTTAGAGCGAATGGATTTATGCCTTTGCGCTGGAAGTTCGGGGGCAGGGTTAAGCGTTCAAAATTCACAACAATAATCTGCTGAACGTGCCCACTCAGGTATTGAGACCGGCACGTTTTTTTGTTCGCCCATTAGTTGTCCAACTATTCTGAATTAAACCCACTCAATGATTGCCAACGAAGAATTGTGAATATCGTTACTTCGTGAATCTCATTTGAATCACGGTTTATAACTAATCGCTCAAGATGCTCGAGTTCGTTATCGCAGGATGCTATGAGCCTACCGCGTCAACATCGACTCAAAAGCTGGCGCCACTTTGCACAGGTCTATCGGCGGGGCGGTCGTTGGCGAAGCCGCTGTGTCATTTTGCGCGGACTTCAAGTCACAAACACCCCAGATCCTATCACTACACAAATTGGCATCAGTATCGGACGAAAAACTAGCAAGCGAGCAGTTGTGCGCAATCAGCTAAAGCGACAGGTCCGCCATGCTTTTCGTCAACTCTTGCCTCAGCTGGAATCGGGTTGGCTTTTAGTGGCGGTCTTGCCGCCTCAAGCCTAAGGCTGCGAGCCGGAGGATTTTCTGCGAGAATTAGAAGAGTTGTTAAAAAAAGCTGAAATCATCCATGGGTATTAAAGAAGAAACCTTTTTTGAAGGCGGTCCCCATATTGGCGATCTGATTACTAATATCTTGTTGGGATTCACCGTTATTTGCATTCCCCTAACGATTGCGGCGATTGTTCGAGCATTGTGGTTGCGTTTCCGAATCACGGATCGTCGTATTTCTGTTGAAGGGGGTTGGCGGGGTCGAGACCGCACAGACATTATCTATAGTGAAGTCGTCAAAATCGTCAAAGTCCCTCGCGGTATCGGTGCTTGGGGTGATATTGTCATCACATTGCGAGATCGCAGCCGCTTAGAGATGCGATCCGTCCCCAATTTTCGCGAAGTTTACACCTATATTGCCAATCAGGCAGCCGATAAAACAGGACGGTCATTGGAACAGATTGCTGGCTAGGGCGGGTTTGCCGATCAAAGAATTGGGGGACTCACCCTAAAATAAACATGATCTCAAACGAGAATTAACGTAAACAAAAACGCATGGATTTTGGAATCGGGTTTATCTCAACAAACATCATGCTGCCAATCCTGGACCTTTTTTACGGGATTATCGGTAGCTATGGCTTTGCCATTATTGCTTTAACGCTAGTTATTCGGTTTGCCCTGTATCCTCTTAGTGCAGGACAGATCCGCAATATGCGCAAAATGCGGATTGTGCAGCCGCTCATGAAAGAGCGGCAAGAAGAAATCCAGAAACGTTACAAAGATGACCCTTCCAGGCAGCAAGAGGAGATGAGTAAGCTGATGCAGGAGTTTGGCAATCCCTTGGCTGGCTGTCTCCCGCTGCTCTTACAGATGCCGATTTTGTTTGCGTTATTTGCCACTCTGCGTGGCTCACCTTTTGCTGATATCAATTACACCGTTGATGTACAGATCCTGCCCCAAGATCAGATTGAACGGATTGCACCTCAACCTTTCACCACCAAGCCGCAAAATATTTACGTTGACGATGGCACTCATTACCGGATTTCGGCGTTACTGCCAGGTGGGAACAAGTTGGCGGTAGGCGATAAGATTTCTCCTGAGTTCCAGACAGAAACTGGTTCAAGCCTAGAGGGGATTACGGCTGAGCTAGTAGATAATCGAGTGCAGCCTACTTGGTCGGTGACGAAGGGCGAAGAACGAATTCAAGTGAATCCTGATGGCACTATCGTGGCGCTAGCGCCAGGAGATGCCACCTTGCAAGGCACGATTCCCGGCATTGCAGCAAATACCGGCTTTCTCTTTATTAAGGCACTGGGGCGTGTTGGGGCGACTGGCGACAATGGCGAAATTCACTGGGATATCTTAGCGATGGTGCTCTGTTTTGGTTTAGGAATTTACCTGAATCAAGAGCTTTCAGGAAAACAGCCTGGGGCGAAGCAAAACGACCAGCAGCAAACGATCAATAAGTTCACCCCCATATTGTTCAGCGGCATGTTCTTGTTTTTTCCATTGCCAGCTGGGGTGTTGATGTACATCGTGATTGCTAACTTCTTCCAGACGTTTCAAACCATAATCCTGATGAGAGAGCCGCTGCCCGATAATTTGCAGAAGCTAGTGGCTGAACAGGAAAAAGCCAATGGCAATGGTCGCCAGGCATTACCGTTTGAGCCCAAACGGAATAAAAAGAAGGAAAAAACGTCTTAGCGTTTGGGCTAATTTTGCGGATTTAAGTTAGAAGATTAAGTGCTAGCAGAAGCAGCAATTAGCTCGTTTCTGCTAGCACTTATCTCCATCTGTAGATTGGTCGTAGTCGTCACATTATGAGCATGACGAAACCTTATTTACAGTTCAGGAGATTTTGACGACTTTGTATTTGGGAGTGAGTTAAGGATGGCAAAACTGACGGCAACCGAGGGTCAGGCATGGTTAGATCGTTTGACTAATTTGTTGGGAATCTCGGTTAAAGCCTCGGTCTTAGATTCTGAGCAACAGCCCGCCCAGAGTGAGGGATTTTGGCTAGTAATGGACGGTCAAGCCCTTTCCTCAGAGCAAAAGGCGGCTGTTTTGGGTGAGCGAGGGCAAACCCTCGATGCAATTCAATATTTGGCTAATACGGTTTTAAATTTGGGGTTGTCAGCGGAAGAACAGCAGCCTGTCACGATTGAATTGGATGATTACCGTATTCAGCGGTATCGAGAACTCGAGGCCATGGCGACTAAAGCGGCAGAAGAAGTCTTAGCGACCAGTCAGGCAGTATCCATGCCGCCAGTCTCTGCTGCGGAGCGTCGCCAATTGCACACGCTTTTAAAAGAATGGCCACAACTGCAGACCCAAAGCGAAGGACAAGAGCCTGAAAGGCATTTAGTCGTATCAATGCGAGAGGCGTCCTAGCCGTTCAGATTTTATTGATTGCAACGAGTTTTCACCGTTACTGACCATGGAAGTATTGCATGTTCCCTGCCTGCTCAAGCTGAAGAATCGCTGCCGTCAATTTGCTCTGGATGAGTGGCTTCCTGAGCTTCAGACTCTCACGCCTGTTCGTGGGGAATTGTCCGTGACTCATGGCGGTACTTTTATTGAGGTCAAGGCCACTATTGAAACGATTGTCACTTTGGCTTGTGATCGCTGTTTAAATCAATATAATCAGCGCTTGGTGGTGGACACATCAGAAATTATTTGGCTGGATCGGACGCCGACGACTCTGTTGCCGGCGGAACAAGAAGTGCCGTTAGAAGATTTAACAGAGTCTTTACCGGCTGAGGGATTCTTCTCGCCGTCTCAGTGGCTTTATGAGCAATTGTGCTTGGCGACTCCACTGCGGAAAATTTGCGATCGCAACTGTCAGCAGCCAGAAAGCCAACAACCGGCTCATCATGTCGATGGGCGCTGGGCTGCCCTTGCGAAGTTGAAAGATCAGCTCTCTTGACCTGCTGTGGAGACAGTGCCTGGCCTATGATATTTTCTGAGGAATTTACCTTACTGATTCGAGCCCGCTATCCGCTTTTATATTGTCCGACCGTCGAAGAAGCGCGCTTGGAAGAGACAATTACGTCGATTGCGCAGCAACTTGGCCGAACTGTTTATGTCTGGGATTTTGTCGATGGGTATCAAGATAATCCCAACTATGAAGGATTTGGTCGTCGGAATCCATTACAGGCATTAGAACTCCTCGATAAGATTCCGAGCAACATGCCTAGTATCTTTATCCTGAGGGATTTTCACCGTTTTTTAGAGGATGTTTCTGTTTCTCGTAAGTTACGCAATCTCGCTCGAACATTGAAAGCGCAGCCAAAAAATATTGTCATTGCGGCACCAGACGTAACGATTCCTCGTGAGCTGTCTGAAGCTCTAACCGTGGTTGAATTTCCCCTGCCCAATGCCATAGAAACTCGCCAAGACATTCAGCAATTGGTGGGGGGCTTGGGACAGCGGTTAGATTCGACTTTGCTTAATGAACTCAGCCGTGCCGCTCAGGGACTTTCATTTGAACGCTTAAGGCGGGTGCTTGCTCGCGCGATCGCCGCTGCGGGACGGATTGAACCCGACCATGTTGAGCTTATTCTGGCGGAAAAGCGGCAGTCTATTCGTCAGACTCAAATTCTAGATTTTTTCCCTACCACCGCCCAAATTTCTGACATTGGTGGGCTGACAAACCTCAAAGAATGGCTGCTTCGCCGGGGCGATGCCTTTGGCGAGCGTGCTCGAGCCTATGGACTGCCCCATCCTCGGGGTTTGCTTTTAGTGGGGATTCAGGGAACGGGTAAATCCTTAACGGCTAAAGCCATTGCTCATCATTGGCATCTCCCATTGCTCCGTTTAGATGTGGGGCGATTGTTTAGTGGGCTGGTCGGGGAGTCAGAATCCCGTACGCGGCAAATGACGACTTTGGCCGAAGCCTTAGCGCCCTGTGTGCTCTGGATTGATGAAATTGATAAAGCGTTTGCAGGCAGCGATAGTCGCGGAGATAGCGGTACCAGTAGTCGAGTGTTTGGTACGTTTCTGACCTGGCTAGCAGAAAAAAGGTCGCCGGTTTTTGTCGTGGCAACAGCCAACAATATTCAGGGCTTGCCTCCCGAAATCTTGCGTAAAGGTCGATTCGATGAGATCTTTTTTGTGGGCCTGCCGACTCAGACTGAGCGAGCCGCTATTTTTGAGGTTCATTTAGACAGACTCAGACCGCAATCACTCAAAAATTACGATATCAAACGACTAGCTTATGAAACTCCAGATTTTTCGGGAGCAGAAATTGAGCAAACCCTGATTGAAGCGATGCATTTGGGCTTTAGCCAAAATCGTGATTTCACGACTGACGATATTTTGCTTGCAGCTAGTCAGATTGTTCCTCTCGCCCGTACGGCTCAAGAACAAATTGAATATTTACGTCAGTGGGCCGCAGCCGGAAAGGCTCGCCTAGCTTCTAAAGAAGACTCTCTCCCTCAGCGCTCGCCGCCTTTTCTCTCTTAACTGTAGTTAGCCATGCGTATTTCCAGTTGCTTGCAATTTATCTTGGGCTTTTTGCTCGCTCTGATTTGTATCGCTGCTGGGGCTGCAGGCGTTGGATATTATATTTTTTCGCGTAATAGCGAGGCCCCACCCAAGCCTATCTTCGCAGAAGAGCTTCCACCCGAGGAAGAAACCAAGCCAGAGACCGTGGCGGCAGACCCTACAGACAAAGCGCAGGAACCGGACCTGGGGAATATATCCGAATCAGGAACGGCAGCGAATGCCGAAGGGACGGAAACTGCTGATGCGGTATCTGACGAGGATGATGCAGAAAAGGACGAGACAGAGGCTAGTGCAATGGAGGAGCCCGAACTCGATGAGTCGCCAGATGAGGCGGAACTGCCTCCGGGTGCCTATCGAGCTCGTGTGACCTGGCCTCAAGGACTAAGTTTACGGAACAGTCCTGGTCTCAACTCCAGTAGCGTGGGGGGGGTCGCGGTTAATGCTGAGTTAATTATTATTGAAACCAGCGGCGATCAGAAATGGCAAAAAGTGCGGGTCGCAGCGACCGGTCAGGAGGCGTGGGTAAAAGCCGGCAACGTGGTCAAAATTGATGGCAATTAAAATTGCTCCGTTTAGTTGACACTCTCCCGTTTCTTCGTTAACTTATAAGTCGTCCAAAACAGAGCGCCCCCATCGTCTAGTGGCCTAGGACACCTCCCTTTCACGGAGGCGACAGGGATTCGAATTCCCTTGGGGGTATTTATAGTTTAAAGGAAGTATGTGGCAACTCCTGGTTGACACATGCTTACGCGTTTTTTAAGATTCACTGCTCTCTTGGGTCAGTAGAAAGTATCAGTTTTTCATACCGGAATAACTGATACCAGCCATAAATTGACGCTGAATTAATAAAAATAAAATCACTAGAGGTAGGGTCGCGATCACACATCCGGCCATTAGCAAACCCCAGTCATTGGTGTACTGCTCTTGTAAACCCGCTAGCGCCAGCTGAAGGGTCATCAACTCTGGTCGGGTGGTGAAAATCAAGGGTTTGAATAAATCATTCCACTCCCCAATAAAGGCAAATAAGCCCACTGCGATCGCAGCGGGTCGGGCGAGTGGAAAGACAAGATACCATAGGATTTGCCAGCGATTGGCTCCATCCAGGCTCGCGGCCGCTTCTAAATCCACCGGCAAGCTTAGAAAATGTTGGCGGAACAAAAAAATTCCAAAACTGCTAGTTGCTGCTGGCAGAATTAAGGCGGCATAGGTATTGAGAAGATGTCCCGTTTTAAGAACGACAAAAGTGGGAATCACGAGTAACGGAAACGGGACTGCCAACGCGGCTAACAACAGGGCTAACAGCGCGCCTCTGCCCCAGAATGAAAATCGAGCCAGCGCGTAGCCGCCCAAGGCACCCGTGACGACCTGGAGCCCCGTAACAACAGTTGCAATCCCCACGGAATTTAAAAAAGCCCGCCAAAAATTTTTCTGTTGCCCGATTTGCAGATAATTGGTCCAACCGAGCGTTGAAGCGTGCCCCGTAATGGCAGAGGACTCTAACGACTTTAGTCCCGGAACCAGCAACGGTAGTAAAACCAGGACTGCTAGGCTGATTAAGCACGCTGTATTGAGCCATTGAAGTTGTTTTGTGGATGCCATTTTCCGAAAAGGACTATTTGGAAGAAGGCCATGACCCGATACCATGAAGGATAGTCTAAAAATAAACTCTGCTTGGCAATCATCTAACTGCCCTTCTGTTCATCACCGCGCCGGGGTCTGGGCTGCTGGTCAGCTCGTTTTACGAAGAACATTGGCTCCTGTTTCGAGATGGCTAATCATCACGAGCATTATTTTCTTGATGATGAGGGTAAGGCAGAGATTCGCCAACAGTCCGGTAAAACTATTGATTTGACAAGTGGCCCCCTCTGGCCGATATTAATCCATCCGTCGTCTTAAGCGTCGATTAGTCACGCGAGGAAGAGCTGAATCCGTAAATGTTCGCTAACGCTGCTAATTTCGTTGATATCTTACGCTACCAAGCTGAGGCGCACCCAAATAAAGTTGCATTCACCTTTTTGCCGGATGGAGAAGAGTCGGACGGCGGCTGGAGTTATGCCGAATTAGATCAACAAGCTCGGCGCATTGCGGCTTTTTTAAACGAATATAACGCCGCGGGGAAAAGAGCCTTACTACTTTATCCACCTGGATTAGAGTTTATCGCTGCGTTCTTCGGGTGTCTGTATGCTGGCGTTATTGCCGTTCCGGCGTATCCTCCTCGACCCAATCGCTCATTCCAGCGGCTCGAAAGCATTATTCAAGATTCTCAGGCTGCTTTTGCGCTGACGACAACAGCCTTGGCTCCCAACTTAAGTAAGCAATTAGCTACAACAACAACTTTGCAATGTTTGGCTACTGACAAATTGCCCGACGATTTAGCGAACTATTGGGCTCATTGCCGTTTTAGCTCGGAGCAGTTGGCTTTTCTGCAGTACACCAGCGGGTCTACTGGTACTCCCAAAGGGGTGATGGTTTCCCATGGTAATTTGCTGCATAATTCGGCACTGATCAATCAATGTTTTCAAGACACCGAAGATAGCGTGGGCTTGTCCTGGCTACCGCCTTATCACGACATGGGACTAATCGGCGGTATTTTACAGCCGATTTATGTGGGACTACACATGGTTCTGATGCCTCCAGTTGCGTTTTTACAGCGACCGGCTCGCTGGTTACAAGGCATATCTAAGTATCGAGCGACCTCTAGTGGAGGGCCAAATTTTGCCTTCGAACTTTGTGTGAACCAAGTTACGGCTGAGCAGCGAGCCGCCTTAGATCTGAGTTGTTGGCAGCTCGCCTTCACAGGGGCAGAGCCGGTAAGACCTGAAACCCTCCAAAAGTTTGCCGCTCAATTTGCAGACTGCGGTTTCGAGTTTGACGCCTTTCATCCCACCTATGGAATGGCGGAAGGCACGCTGATGATTACAGGGGTCCCTCGACCAGTCGGACCTCGTTTAAATCAGTTCAATGGGGACGAACTTGAGCAAAATCAAGCCACCTTAGTTGACGATGGAGTGACCTTAGTTAGCTGTGGTCAAGCATGGCATGGACAAACGGTTTTGGTTGTCAATCCAGAAACCCGTTGTCCCTGTGAGCCCGGTCAGGTGGGAGAGATTTGGGTGCAAGGCGGTAGTGTCGCGCAAGGTTACTGGCAGCGAGCAGAGCAGACACAAGAGAGCTTTCAAGCTCATTTGGCAACCGGAGAGAGACCCTTTCTACGAACGGGAGATCTCGGTTTTTTCTTGGCAGATGAGCTTTATGTTACGGGGCGCCTGAAGGATCTGATTATTATTCGAGGTCGTAACCACTACCCACAAGACCTTGAACAAACGGTTGAAAGTGCTCACCCTTCGTTAAGAGTGGGGTCTAGTGCGGCCTTTGCAATTGAACAGGATGGGCAAGAATGCTTGGTGATCGCAGTTGAGGTTAAGCGAAGCGCATTGCGACGACTAGACGGCAATGCGGTGTTGAGTGCTATTCGGCAAGCAATTGTTCGACATCATGAACTTCAGCCAGCAGTGGTGGTGCTTTTGCGAACGGGTAATATCCCCAAAACTTCGAGCGGTAAAATTGCACGCCACGCTTGTCGGATTGCGCTTCAAACGAATGGGCTTAAGATCGTTGCAGAATGGCGTAAGGGTCGGAACGCCACTCTCAAGACAACGACCGCTCACTTAAGGGCTGCGCCGATAGTCGCCGATTCTCAACAACAACATGAAATTCAGGGGTGGTTAGTTGCTCAAATTGCCTCGCGGCTAAGTATCCGCGCTCAAGAAATTGATTTACAAGAGCCCTTTGCATCCTATGGGTTAGATTCCGTACAAGCCGTTCAACTCACGGCTCAATTGGAAGATTGGTTGAAACGTCCTCTTTCTCCGACGTTGGCTTATGACTATCCCAATATTTCGGCTTTGGCAGCCCATTTGGCTGGCTTAGAGCCGGTATCGGAAGACGGGACGATTGCCCAACCCACTCAAACAACGGAGATTGCCATCGTTGGTTTGAGTTGCCGTTTTCCCGGCGGCGAAACGCCGGCTGCTTTTTGGGAGCTATTGGCACGGGGTGAAGAAGGAATTGCTCCCGTTTTAGAGCGTTGGCAAGGCGCTGACTGGGCAGGGTTTCTAAGTCAAGTTGATGGTTTTGATGCCAGCTTTTTCGGCATTTCGCCTCGCGAAGCTCGGCAAATGGACCCCCAGCAGCGATTGTTGTTGGAAGTGGCATGGGAAGCTCTTGAGCATGGGGGGCTGGTGCCTCAAAAGCTCGCTGGTAGCCAAACGGGCGTGTTTGTTGGTATCAGCAGTCATGACTATTTGGGGCTACAGTTGCGATCGCAAATTGATGCCTATGCTGGGACTGGCGGTGCTCAAAGTATTGCGGCAAACCGGCTATCCTTTTTTTTTGATTGGCGCGGACCCTCTTTAACCGTGGATACGGCCTGCTCATCTTCATTGGTGGCGGTGCATTTAGCCTGCCAAGCCCTGCAACGCGGAGAATGTGAGCGCGCCTTGGTGGGCGGCGTTAATCTAATTTTGGGACCTGAGCTACACCGTGCGTTCGAGCGAGCGGGTATGCTGGCCCCCGACGGCCGCTGTAAAACCTTTTCGGCTGATGCTGATGGCTATGTTCGAGGGGAAGGCTGCGGCGTCATTGTACTCCAGCCCTTGGAACAGGCTCTCAATGAAGGACGGACTATTTTAGCAACCATTCGCGGCTCAGCGATCAATCAAGACGGGCGCAGTAATGGCTTGACTGCGCCTAATGGTTTGGCACAACAGCAAGTTATCCGTCAGGCCCTTGCGAATGCGGGAGTCTCGCCGCAGCAGTTGAGTTATGTGGAAGCCCATGGGACCGGTACTGCTCTCGGTGACCCAATTGAACTCAGTGCGATTCAGCAGGTACTCGGAGAGCGAACGACATCCGCACCTTGTTGGATTGGGTCTGTGAAAACGAATATTGGCCACTTAGAGGCGGCGGCGGGGATTGCGGGATTAATCAAAATTGTCCTCGCGCTCCAAGCAAAAAAAATTCCGCCCCATCGCAATTTTTCTGAACTTAATCCTCATATCCGGGAAGCACCGGCGCAATGGCAAATCCCCTTATCGATTCAGCCTTGGTTAGGAGAGCGTCGTCTTGCGGGTGTTAGCTCCTTCGGTTTTGGCGGCACCAATGCGCACGTTATTTTGGGCGATCCGTCCATTTCTCCGACGCCCTTCGTGACGTCGCCCCTTGAGCGCCCCTATCATTTACTGCTACTCAGCGGCAAAACCCCGACAGCACTCCAAGCTCAGGCTGCAAATTATCAATCATTACTCCAAGAACAGCCAGACATTAGTTTGCCAGATCTAGTTTATAGCCATAACTTGGGTCGTTCTCAACACTCTTATCGTCTGACGCTCTTAGCCGCTTCAACGGATCAGTTATTCCAACAACTGACCAGTGTGCGGGAACAGCGGTTCCCGAAGGACGTATGGCAGACCGATGTATCCAACAATGGCAAGCCTCGAATCTGTTTTTTATTTACTGGACAAGGCTCTCAGTACCCCGACATGGGGCGACAGCTTTACGAAACCCAGCCTACCTTTCGGCGCATCATTGACCATTGCGACCAAGTTTTGCGATCACAACTGGAGCGCCCCTTGCTGGCGGTGCTATATCCCACTGAGCCAGGAGACGAAACTCTAATTCATCAGACCACTTACACCCAGCCTGCCTTGTTTGCCGTGGAATATGCGCTGGCCAAGCTCTGGCAAGCCTGGGGGGTGCAGCCGGCAGTCGTCTGTGGTCATAGCGTGGGCGAATATGTCGCGGCCTGTGTCGCAGGCGTCTTTAGTCTCGAAGATGGATTGATGTTGATTGCTCAGCGCGGGCGATTGATGCAAACCTTGACGCAGCCGGGAGCCATGGCAGCCATTTTTGCTGAACTTCCCATCGTTGAAGCGACGATTCAAGAGGCATCCAGCACATTAGCGATCGCGGCTTTAAATGGTTCTCACATCGCGATTTCTGGGGACAAAGAAGCGATCCAATGGGCCTTAGACAAGTTCCGCGCCCAAGGGGTGCGCACCCGCCAAATTACCGTTTCTCAGGGCTTCCATTCGCCGTTAATGGAGCCAATGTTAGTCGAATTTGCGCGGCAAGCTCGAACTTTTCAGTTTGCGCCACCTCATTGCGAATTGATAACGAATATCACGGGTCAACCCGCTGGGCCCGAAATCGCGACCCCAGACTATTGGGTTGAGCATGTACAAGCAACAGTTAAATTTGCGCCCAGTTTAGAGTTCATTGGTGCTCAAGACTCTGAACAGCCTCTGATTTGTTTAGAACTCGGACCCAAGCCAACTCTCACGAGTTTGGGACGATATTGCCTACCTCGTAGCAATGTGAGTTGGTTGCCGAGTTTGCGGGCTGGCAAAGAAGATTGGCTTGTACTTCTGAGCAGCTTGGCCCAGATTGCAGTGAGTGGTATCGATATCGATTGGCAAGGTGTTGAGCAAGACTACTCTCGGTCCTGGATCTCCTTACCGACTTATCCGTTTGAGCGAAAGCACTTCTGGCTGAAAGGAGATGCTAAAGTCCTGGCTCCGCAATCACTGAGTAAAGATTGGTTTTATCAATTTGTGTGGCAATCTCAAACGCCACCTCACCCTGACCAAAGTGGTCACGCGCTCAAAGATCCCTGGTTGGTCTTGGCGGATCAACAGGGCGTTGGGCAAGCTATCCAAGGCCAATTAGCGGCTGCCGGTCAAGCTTGCTGGTTACTGTTTGCCCAGACGGGTAAAAACGACTGGGAGCCAGAAAATCATCAGGGGAGCATTGACCCACAGAATGCCGAAGCATGGCGCTCGCTGTGGGAAACCGAATTCTCCCAGCAGTTTGCCGGAGTTGTTTACCTATGGGACTTAGATCGCCAAGTTCCTTTCACCGGAACTGATCTCGCAGACAGTCTCGCGAGTCAAAGTCAAGAATTACTAAATCTCCTGAAAGCACTAGCGAACCAAAAATTTCCTGGTCGTCTGTGGCTGGTGACCCAACAGGCACAGAAAGCCATTCCCTCCGATATTACGAAACCAGTGAGTGCCTGTCTCTGGGGCTATGGCGCGGTGATAGCGTTAGAACACCCGGAGTTTTGGGGAGGCTTAATTGATGTCGATCGTCAAATGTCAATCGCGGATAAAGCTGTTGCGATCGCGCAAGAATTACTGAGTAGCGGAACAGAAGAACGAGTTGCTTGGCGTAACGGAGAGCGATACGCGGCGCGGCTCGAGGAGGCAGCCCCTCGGACTGCCTCTTCTGTCGCGCCTTCGATCACAGCTGAGGGGACTTATCTGATTGCCGGGGGTCTGGGTGCGTTAGGTCGCCATGTCGCCCAATGGTTGATCGAAGAAGGCGCTAAACACATTGTGCTGGTGGGTCGACGCCCTCCCAATGAATCTCTCACCAGAACACTCAAGGCCCTTGCCCGAAATGGTGCCAATATTCAGATTGAAAATGCGGATATTAGTGACGCCAACGCTGTCCGCGATTTACTTACCCGCCTTCATAAGCATTCAGCTTCTCCTTTACGCGGGGTCATTAATGCAGCCGGGACCCTCAATGACAGCCTCTTAATTAACCAATCCTGGGCGCAAACTGCCCTGGTTTATCAACCCAAAATTTTGGGCACCTGGCACCTTTATCAACTCACAGCAAACTACGAGCTGGATTTTTTCTGGTGTTTTTCGTCCGTTGCGACGCTCCTCGGTTCTCCTGGTCAAGGGGCTTACGCTGCCGCCAATGCGTTCATGGATAGCTTGGCTCACTACGCCGCTGCTCAAGGACGAACTTCTTTTCTAAGCATCAATTGGGGTCCTTGGCAGCAAGGCGGAATGGCAGATGTGGCTTCGTTTGCCATGAAGGGGCTAAACTTTATTTCGCCCGAACAAGGTCGTCAAGGGCTGCGCCAACTACTGCGACAAGACTGGGGTCACCAAGTGGGTGTTTTTCAAGTGAACTGGTCCCAGCTCCAGCAACAATTTACTTGGCGCGCTGGTGCTAAATGGCTAGAGAATCTAGGCGTTTTGGAAGATGCGGATACTGCTGTACCCACGACCGCCTACCACTCAATTCTTGGAGAACTCTTAGCCTTACCTTCCGGGGAGCGCCCCGCTTATCTACAACGATATCTGCAGAGCTTAGTCGCAGATATTTTGGAAGTTGAGACCGTAACTTTAACGCCTGAACTAAATTTATTGGATACGGGTCTAGACTCCCTTGCTGTGATGGAGATACTCAACCGCATTAAAACTGATCTGCAGTTGATGTTGTATCCGCGAGAGTTTTATGAGCGACCTCGTCTTGGGGACCTAGCCCCTTACCTGGCTCAGGAGTTCACCCAAAATTACGAACAGCCAACATCTTCTCCAACCGCAGATATCACTCGAACTCCGGTACTGGCGCCACCGCCGCCGATTACAGCGCAGACCCAAAAACTTCCGGGCATCGTCTTTATTCTGTCGAGCCCTCGTTCCGGCTCGACGCTGCTGCGGGTCATGTTAGCGGGGCATCCCCGACTCCTCGCGCCGCCCGAACTACATTTGCTGCCTTTTGCGACCCTCAGTGATCGCGAAAGTCAGCTGGCCGAATCTCATCTCGGAGAAGGATTGCAGCGGGTCTTTATGGAACTCAAAGCGCTAGATGGTCAAGCGAGTGCGGATTGGGTTCAAACGCTACTTGCTCAAGATCCGAGCGTGCGCGATGTATATGCACTGATTAGCGAGCTTGCTGGCGATCGCCGGCTGGTGGATAAATCACCGACCTATGGGTACCATCGCGCGACGTTAGACCGAGCCGAGGCCCTGTTTGAGAACGCTCAATATATTCATTTGGTACGTCACCCCTATGCGGTCGTGGAATCATTTTGTCGCTTGCGCATGGATAAACTGTTGGGGCTGGGTCAAGGTGATCCTTATGAACTCGCTGAGAGGATTTGGCGCCGCACAAACCACAACATTCAAGAATTTTTGGCGACAGTGCCTCAGTCCAGACAATATCGACTGCGCTATGAAGACTTGGTAACGGATCCAGCGGAATCTCTTAAAGGGTTGTGTCAATTTTTCGGGCTCTCTTTTGTCCCAGAGCTGTTAGATCCTTACCGGGGTGATCGCATGACCGATGGACCGTACCGAGCGTCCCTGTCCTTGGGCGACCCCAACTTTCTGCAGCGCCAGCAAATCGAGCCGCGATTAGCGACGGCGTGGCAAACGATCCGGCTGCCTCGACCCTTAGCAGAAGAAAGTCAGCAACTCGCGCAAGACTTTGCCTATGAGTTGCCACATGCGGTGCCGGAAGTCCCCCTGGTTGAATCCACTCTGTCTGTGCGCGGATTAAATTTAGGCTGTTGTCACTGGGGCGTCCCGGAAAAGCCGACGGTTTTATGCCTGCACGGCATCTTAGAGCATGGCGGCGAATGGAATGCGCTCGCACAATCTTTGGTTCAATTCGGTTATTCGGTTTGCGCGCCTGATCTACGGGGGCATGGTCTGTCAGACTGGGTAAGTGCGGGCGGAGCCTATTATCTACTGGACTTTCTTGCAGATATCGATCGATTGGTGCCTCAGCTGTTTGGCGAGCGTCCGTTTACCCTGGTCGGACACTCATTGGGTGCAGTTATTGCTACCTTGTTTGCCCGTAGCCGACCTGAACAAATTCAAAACTTAATCTTGGTTGAACCGGTCTTACCCACTGCCCCCCAGAATATGGGTCAACAGCTGCGCAGTCAGCTTAACTATCTAAGCAAGCCGCCTAGTCAACCTATTTTTTCTGCTCCAGAAGACGCTGCTGCGCGACTACAGCAGGTGACGTCCCGTCTAAATGCAGACGAAGCGCTTAAACTAGTTCAACGACAGTTAAAGTCGACCGATCAAGGCTGGTGTTGGCGTTGGGATCCTCAGCTGCGAACCCGTGCCGCTCTGAGCTTTAATGGCTTGCCCCCCGAACAGTATTTACAGATTTTGAGCGAGATTGAGATCCCGCTAACGGCCATTTTTGGTGACGGCAGTGACTTCAATCGTCCGGGCGATCTGCAGCAACAACAGGATGCGATCGCAAAAGCGGGAGGGAAGTCACTCACGCTGTCCGGGGGGCATAATCTTCATTTAGAGGCGCCGCTGGCGATCGCTCAAGTGATTCAAGGCGCCCTTAATACTTAAGGGAATATTAAATGATGTAACTGATTTGGCGCTCCATTCGGGGTCATCTCCCTACGAAGGCCCGGCTTTGGCTAGAATTTCTAAGCTTGTTATTCTCCAGACTGTTCATGACTGCGTCTTCGCCTGCTCAGGTCAACATTGGTTCTCGCAAAAGTCAGCTTGCGTTAGTGCAAACCCATTGGGTTCAGGGAGAACTGCAAAAAGCTTTCCCCGACATCACTTTTAATGTAGAAACCATGAGCACCCAAGGCGACATCATCTTGGATGTAGCGTTGGCCAAAATTGGTGACAAAGGACTGTTCACCAAAGAACTCGAAGTTGGCATGCTCGCTAACCAAACTGATTTAGCAGTTCATTCTCTCAAAGATTTACCGACTCAGCTCCCAGAGGGCTTAATGTTGGGATGCGTTACTGAACGGGTTAATCCGGCGGATGCATTAGTCGTCAACGAAAAATTCAAAGACTACCAGCTTGCCACACTTCCGGAAGGTTCCGTAATCGGAACTTCATCACTCCGACGCTTGGCTCAATTACGACATCACTATCCACACTTGGTGTTTAAGGATGTGCGCGGTAATGTCAACACGCGTCTGTCAAAATTGGATGCAGGCGAATATGACGCCTTGATTTTGGCAGCGGCCGGTTTACAGCGCCTTGATTTTGATGAACGTATCCATGAACTCATTGCACCGGAGATCTCGCTTCATGCGGTGGGGCAGGGTGCCCTGGGCATTGAATGTCGGACTGGAGACGAGCGAATTTTAGCGTTACTTAAAATTCTTGAGCATGAACCGTCTCGTGATCGCGCATTGGCTGAGCGAGCGTTTCTGCGAGAGTTGGAGGGAGGCTGCCAGGTCCCCATTGGTGTTAATACCGCTATCGATGGCGAAGTACTAACTCTCACTGGCATGGTTGCCAGCCTTGATGGGAAACAGTTGCTTAAAGATACTGCTTCAGGAGTTCGTAGTGAAGCCGAGACGATCGGTAGACAGCTCGCCGACAGACTGAGAAGTCAAGGTGCCGGCAAAATTTTAGAGAAGATTTTTGCGGAAGTCGGACGGGAGCAATAGCGGTTCTGGCCGGGCGATTCAAGCTAGCGTTGATCGTCTCCGCCTTAGACCACAGAGACGGGTGACGGAACGGCAATAACGTCATGTCCGTCCCATACCTGACCATCGAGCGCCATCTGCTCAATGAGACTGGCTATTTTTAAGGCTTTAAGCGCCTGCTCACCGCCGACAGAAGGTTGCTGCCCCCCCTGCACGCATTGGACAAAATGCTCTAACTCAGCATGAAGCGGCTCAATATTGCTGGTGCGAACTTTTTCAATCAAGCCATCTTGTCGATACAACACCTGTCCATAATCAGTAATGGTATGGGCAGTAGTATGACGATGAATGAGAATTTCATTGCGCAAAAAGTCTGCTTCAGTAAGAGAGTCCTGACAATGCGCTGCAATGCGGCGAATCTTGCGGTGGGTAACTTTCGAGGCAATTAGGGTCGCCACAATGCCGTTAGCAAAGCCCAACGTCGCTGTTACATAGTCTAAAAAGTTTGAATGGGCGGCGCGGCTTCCGCTAGCAGTCAGCTTTACAACTGGGGAAGAGACGAGTTCCAACAATAAGTCAATGTCATG
>JBCDHF010000038.1:0-16913 GCA_038750375.1 Cyanobacteria bacterium P01_H01_bin.15 | reverse complement strand
GAAACTATATTTCAACCCACTCTCTGGACATGCTCACCGCCCATGGGCCATGCTTAAACTGTTGGGACTCGATTTTGACGAGATAGTGCTCGACTTTTTCAAAGGTGAACATAAAGACCCTGAATTTCTTAAACTAAATCCATTGGGGCAGGTGCCAGTGCTGATCGATGATGACATTATTCTACGCGATTCGACCGCCGCACTCGTATATCTCGCGCTGAAGTATGATGACAGTCGTCAATGGTTGCCTTCTGATCCAGTAGCCGCCGCCGAGGTTCAACAATGGCTCGCTATCAGCACCCGCGAAATCTTTGAGGGACCATGCACTGCGCGCATGATTAAAATTTTCAATGCATCACGAAACTATGAAGTTGCTGTGGAGAGAACAGATACGCTATTTAACTCGCTATTCGAGCCCCGCCTCTCCAAACATAACTGGCTCGTAGGGAACACACCAACCATAGCCGACGTGTCAAATTATGCTTATATCGCAGCAGTCACAGAAGGCGGTATCGATCTTACGAGTTATCCCAACATCGTCTCCTGGATAGCCAGACTTGAAGCCTACCCAAGTTTTGCAAAGATGCCGCCATCAGTGCCGTACCTACCCCAGAGATAAAGCAAAGATTGAGGTCAGCAGAGTAATTATCAATACACTCTTGTCTTTGTCCGACTTTCTTTTCTGGATCTATTGCATAAAGGGAGAGTGGATAAGACTCTCTTATATCGCCTGTCACGTTTAAACCGTTCATTGTAAATTTCTCGCGGATATTAATCATGGACCAAGGTTGGCCCAAAACAGCTTCACCCTTTCACCCAGGTGAGCAGGCAGTGCAAACTCGATTGGGAGTGCGCGATAAGATTGAAGCGCTTGGACGGCAGTTTATTCGTGACTATCTGCCTGAACAGCATCGAGAATTTTATCCACTTCTGCCATTTTTAGTGGTGGGCATGACAGATAGCCAGGGCTATCCTTGGGTTTCCCTGCTAATGGGACCTCCTGGATTTATCAGCTCTCCTGATGCACATGAATTGCATATGGCCACTCAGCCATTGTTTGGTTCTCCCCTCGCGGAACTATTGCAAGTGGGAGCAGACGTTGGTATTTTAGGAATCTTGCCTGAGAATCGCCGTCGCAATCGCTTAACTGGGACAATTAGTGCGGTGGATGATGAGGGAATCACGGTCTCCATTGCCCAAACTTTTGGTAACTGCCCTCAATATATTCAGACTCGAAATATTGAGCTATTGCCTGAGATCAGCCTTCCCCAACAAGATAAAGAGATTCAAGGAGGCGTACGCTTAGATAACCAAGCCAGAGCTCTGATCGAACGTTCTGATACGTTGTTTATTTCGACTGCCTACGGTCCCCAGAGAGAAGACTCAACGCTGAAAAATCCTGCTCTAGGAGCTGATGTCTCTCATCGAGGAGGGAAACCAGGATTTGTACGAGTCGAAGATGATCAGACTCTAATTTTTCCTGACTTTACAGGCAACTTTCTTTTCAATACCGTGGGCAATATCATGGCCCATCCCAAAGCCGGATTCTTGTTTATTGACTATGACAGTCGGGACTTGCTGTACATCACTGGGCGGGCCGAAATCGTTTGGGACGGGGAAGAAGTTGAAGCGTTTGTTGGAGCCGAACGGTTTATCCGATGTGAGGTACATTCTTGGCGACGAGTGGCAGCTAGTTTGCCACTAAAATTCCAATTTGGAGAGTATTCTCCCATTCTGGAATACAGCGGTAGTTGGGAACAAATGGACGCTACATTAGCCGCCAAGCGGGAACGTAATTCCTATGTAGGTTACAAAGTTTTTAAAGTTGAAGCAGCAAGTGAAACGATCTCGTCGTTTTACCTGCGGCGGGCTGACGGAAAGTCTCTCGCCAATTTCGAACCTGGGCAGTTTTTGCCAATTCGCCTCACAATTCCAGGAGAGGCGACTCCAGTTTGTCGCGTTTATAGTCTTTCTAATGCTCCATATGGCGACTATTACCGACTGTCGGTTAAACGAGAGGGGTTAGCTTCAAACTTTTTGCACGGTCAGATTAAAGCTGGTGATTATCTGGAAGCGATGGCTCCTCGGGGCAAGTTTACGTTAGATTCGTCAAGCGACAGGCCCGTAGTGTTGTTGTCTGCTGGGGTCGGAATTACGCCCATGATTTCAATGGCAACATTTATCGTTGAAGCTAGCATTCGCAACCGAAGTAATCGTAGTCGCCGAATTTATTTTATTCATGGCGCGCGCAATAGTAAGTTTCACGCCTTTCGTGAGACTATTCACCAATTGGTCGAGCAATACCCCGCTTTTCATCTTCATGTTTGCTATAGTCATCCACTTGCTATAGATCGGTTGGGACTGGATTACGATAGCGAAGGCCGAGTCAATGTAGAAGTTCTAAAACACGTGCTTCCATTCGATGATTTCGATTTCTATCTATGTGGACCCCAAGAATTTATGCGACTTCTCTACGATGAATTACGCGAAATGGGTGTTCGCACCGAAAGAATCCATTATGAATCTTTTGGACCGGCAACCGTGCTGCAAGGTGAAGCTTCGACAAGCGTGACTAGTCCACTGAGCACCATGGCTGTAGACCCTGTCAATGTATACTTCACCCAATCAAATCTTAATACTGAGTGGAGACCCAGCAACGGGACCCTACTAGAGCTTGCTGAAGCTAATGGCTTGGAGCCTGCCTTTTCCTGCCGCACTGGCATCTGCGGCATTTGTGCCACCCGAATTAAATGTGGAAAAGTACATTACACTGAAGAACCCACTGCTCATTTGAATGAAGGTGAAGTCTTAATTTGTTGCTCCACACCGCGAGCAATCTCAAACAAAGAATCTTGCGGCGACGATATCGGAATTGTTCTAGATCTATAGGAGAGTACCAAAAAGTTGGAAAAGCAGGGAAACAACCTAGATTTTCTACTGACCACTCTGGGTTCCTGAACATGGGGCTGCTGAAGCACTTTTCTGAATAATCGCTTCACTGTTTTTCCTATTGCGTCTAGCTGTCAGTAGAAAATCAAATGTGTTGCCTTCAGAATCTACCGCTCCCCAAAGATATTGTCGTTTATCAAGCCATCCGCGATCGTCTGCGTCCGATTTTCATGTCTGCGACTACTAGTGGCTAAGGCATGTTGTCTTTAGCTACCATCCCTGGTTCTGGCGCGGAGCTATACCAAGGATTAGGCGTTCTTCTGACAGGTGGACTTGCCTTTTCTACTTTCGTCACGCCAACGCTTGTGCTCGCGTTGATGGGGTGTTACTGCGCAATTTTCAGCCGCGTAAAGCTCAACCCAAAAGCTAGGGCTGTCTAGTCCAAACAGAAGACGCGCAGTTAATTGAAACGCAGGAAATGCAGCAGAGCGGAGTGAGTCATATAGCTTTCGCCAGATCGCTTTGGATACTTCTGATTTTGAGTTGCCTAATTCTAAAGCGTTTTGGCACGCAGCCGCCCCCTTACGAAGGAGTCGGCTGCTATACTCTCGAATCTGCCGTATTTCTTCTGTTATATCAATTGAGCTAATCCCAGAGAATCACGACCAAGCCCGAAAGAAAGTGTTGTCCTGCCAGGCGTTGGCGGTTAGCTGTTCGATGGCTTTTAGTTCGTCAGTGTTTAGCGGCTGAAAGTTAGCGGCGACAGTTACGTTTTCTTCTAGCTGCTCTAGGTTGGCGGCGGCAATAATAGCGCAATGTACGCCGGACTGAGAGAGGCTGTAGCCCAGGGCTTGGTTCATGCCGGTGAGTACGCCAGGTTCAAATAAGCGACCGTAAGCCGGGACTTTCATAGCGGTTACGCCAACATTTTTAGCTTTAGCTAACGGCAACACGTCGGTCAGGAAGGGACGAGGATGATGGATTTCGGCGGCATTGATGGGGATTAAAATGTGGTCGAAGGGATAGCGCCCTAGGCTGGTGGCGATGACTTGCGGCTCATGATGACCGGTAATGCCGCTGAAGCGGACGAGTCCTTGGGCTTGCGCTTCTTCCAGGGCTTTGCTGGCGCCGTCTTTACCGAAGAGGATGTCTAGTTCAGATTCATGGGCGACATGGTGAAACTGCCATAGATCTAGATAGTCGGTGTTGAGTCGGCGTAGCGATCGCTCTAGTTCGCGCCAAGCTCCATCATAGTCACGGGCGGCGGTTTTGCTGCCTAAAAATACCTCTTGGCGGTAGGCGGGAAGTGCTTTGCCGAGGTTTTCTTCGCTGGGTCCGTAGCTGGCGGCGGTATCGAAGTAGCGGATGCCGAAGGTTAAGGCGCGTTCAATTTGTTCAATGGCTGCTTCCTCTTGGTTGGAGCGCGATAAGGGTGTGCGTCCGGCTCCGCCTAAGCCTAAGACGGGTAGTTCGATTTCTGTACGACCTAATTTTCGGCGGGGCATTGGGAGTGGGTTTGATGCGGTTAGTGATGGGGACGTTGGTTCAGATGAGGCAAGAGGATTTGAATCACTCAGGAGTTGGGAGGTCGAGCGCTCCTGTCCGCGCATTGTTGAGCAGCCAATGAATCCTGAGGCAGCGATCAGGCTGGTGGTAAGGAACTGCCGACGGGTTTTGCGTTCAGACATCGATTTTGGTGGGTGCAAGGATGGAATAAGAGAGGGTTATTCTTCAAGCTTACTCAAAGTCAATTTTTTGTCGGTAACAATGGGGATTTGTCCGGATTTTTGTTGTGGGCGTCGTTCTTTCACCTAGGAGTAAGTCCAAAAATAAAGCCCAGCAACGGAGTCATCCTCTATTAACATCGATACTAGTGCCTTTTCCGCACTGATATCACCAAAGATATACGAACATCGCTATTTTCCCGCATCGAAGCCTCGCAAGCACTTCTCACTTTTGCCAAACCCTAGTACTGCAGGGACTAAACGTTCCCTTTGCACAGCTTAGTCTTCTTTCTTGCTCTGGTTCTGGTGTGCTTCTGGGAGGAACATCGCAGTCGCAAACGAAAACCGATGAAATTACTTGAAACGAATAAGTGATGGCATAGCTTTTGCTAGATTGCTCAGAACTCTTCTGGGCTTGCTAGCCAAATTCTAAAGTTTTTTGGCTAGCAAGCGCCCGCTTAAGAAATTGGCGACTACTATATCAGACCCCAGATTTGTGAGAAAAGTAGATTATGAGCAATTTTTGGATACATCATTCCCGTAAGGTCCACAACGTATTTTTTGCGGCAACTCTGCTAGCGGCATCCCTCCTCGCAAATATATTCGTTGCCCCGGCTCAGGCTCAACAAGCTTCAGATGCATTAACACTGCCCGATTTGAGTGGTTTGGTCTGGGTTGAGGGTGATGTTTTTCTTGGGGTCCACGATGCCAAACGCAGCAGTGAAAACCCTCGTATCAGTATCGTGCAGCTTCCCAATTCAGAGCTTAAGGGAGTCACTTGGCGAACGCTCGACCTGATGTTTCCCGGACCGGCAGGGCTTAGTAATGACCTAGAAAGTGCTAGCCGTATTCCGGGGACTAACGCATTCCTATTTGCCGAAAGTGGTCAAGACGGAGATCGGGCTCCGCGTATTTTTCTGTCCATATATGATAACGAAACACTTAAAATAAAGTCGTATCTTGAATGGCCGGTGCCGATCAACAATGTGGAGTCGATCGCAGTCTCTCAGATTGCGGAACAGTTAGTCTTTATCTATGCAGAACGCGCTGATAGTCTTCCTACGACGAAGCTCAGATGGGCGACACTGTCATTAAATCCCTTCAAACTCGAAAAATTCGACGAAATCACCTATCAAGGTGTGGATCCGGTTGGCAAGGGAGCTCGACCCATCGTTGCCTTAGATGTCGATAGTGAGGGGTTCATTTATATTGTTTCTGCATATGATCCGGGGAGTGATGATGGTCCGTTCCGCAGTGTAGTTTGGCGAGTCGGCAAAATTAGCGGTGATGAGAATGGGAACCCACAGATTGAACTGAGTGATGTGAAACGCTTAGCAAATCTTGATGGGCTGAAGGTAGAGAGTATCACGGTACGTGAGCTGCCAGAAGAAGGAAAACAGATATACATCGGAACAGACGATGAACATTATGGAGGAATTATTCGATTGCTACCGGATGTCTTCTGAAGTGACAACGGCTTAAAGATTGATGGCATAACATATTGCAGACTAGATGAATGTTCCATTTACGTCTACTGCTGATTGGTTGGCTCTTCGGCATCTGATAACAAGCGTCTATGGTCATAGACGAAAACGGATGGGATTACTTGAAGCGAAAAAGTTACAGAAGAACCTCCTCTAGAACCCTTCGGATACTCCTAATTTTGAGTCGCTTGATTTTGATGCGTTCTGACAATTATTTTGGGAAAAATCCAATCCCTGTATATAAAATCTGCAGATGAACTCTTTATTGTGGGCGAACTACCTTTGCAGTTCCAACTGCTGTTGAACAGCGCCCACTAATTCACTTTGTTGAACTTCAACTTGTTCGCCTGATTTGAGATTCTTCAGTCGGCAGCTCCCGGCTGCTTTTTCGCTTTCACCAATAAATACACAGAGCGGTATGCCTTGCTTATCGGCTTGCTGGATTTGTTTTCCGGTTTGTTTCTCAGAAAAGCTGGTCAAAACATTGACTCCCGCCTGCCGCAGAACTTGAGAGATTTCGAGATAGAGATCCATAAAATCTGACTGCAAATTCACAACCATCACTTGCGCCGGAGAAGGCGGCAGTGGTTCTAACAGCTTTGCATCGACCAAACAGCGCATCAATCGAGTCAAACCAATAGACAACCCGACCCCAGGCATCTTTTCCCCGGCGAACATGCCCACCAATTCCTCGTATCGACCTCCCGAACAAATACTGCCCAAGGACTCATACCCCAACAACGTGGTTTCGTAGACAGTGCCGGTGTAATAATCCAAACCTCTTGCGATCGCAAGATCGATGCAATATCGCTCAGCTGGAACCCCAAGTCGCTGAATTGATTGAATAACCTGGGTTAATTCAGAAACGCCTAGCTTAAAGTCAGGGAGTTCACTTGCATCAGCTTGAGCAGAAAGCTCTTGCAAAATAGCGGTGGCGTCTCCCTGGAGCTGGGTGAACTTTAATAGATCTGCCGCCTGCGCTTCGCTGATTCCTTCTTCAAGTAGGGCCGCCGTGACCTTTTTCGCCCCAATTTTCTCCAATGCATCAACAACACTGATACAGAATTTGACCTGCTCCGGCGCAATGCCCACGGATTGAATAAGACCGGAGAGAACCTTACGATTGCTGATGCGGATCAAGAAATTTCCAATATCTAGCCGCGAGAAAATTTCGTTGATGATAGCGGGCATCTGCGCATCGTAGAGCAAGCTCAGCTTGTTACGGCCAACGACATCAATATCGCACTGCCGGAACTGACGATATCGACCTTTTTTAGCCCGCTCACCCCGAAAAACCATGTCCATTTGATAGCGAGCAAATGGGAAAACTAAGTTGTTGCGATTACGGGCAATATAAGCCGCCAGGGGCACCGTCTGATCAAACTTCAATCCACGATTATCGGATCGAGCATCCTCATTGTCTACTTGATCCGCTGGCACAATGGGGTTGACACCATAGATGATGTTGTCGCCTTGATTTCCCTTAGCCTGCAATACCTCTAGCCGCTCCACTGCGGGGGTTTCGATCGGCGCAAATCCATAGCGCTCATAAACCTGCCGAATCGTATCTAACAGATAATTTTCGAGTCTTTTTTCGCCAGGCAGCAGCTCAGTAAATCCACTCGGCAGCTTGAAATTAACAGTGTCAGACTTGGCCATTGATTACAGTTTGGGAACTCCGGGCAGAAACTTTGTTCGTTTGCTCTAGGCTTCGACTATAACAGTAGCGACTTTTGTCGCAGTCGCCATCTTCGAAAGGGAGCGTTCTGGCGAAGGCGATACAAGCTCAGCGACTGTCACGGAGAGGGATCTAGAATCGAACAGAACAAAACCAGAGATACGGTGAGTACTCTGGCTATGGCTACATTTTATCGGCATTCCACGGCTTAGCATGGTTACAAATTCAAAGAAACGCGATCGCAAATGGCGATTAGTAGGGTGGGCGACGATTTCTTGGTTTGCTTGGATCGGGCCGGGAATAGCGGCTGAAGCGGAGTTGGCCGTGGGCGTCGTGCAGCGCTTTGGCGGTGACGAACGGCCGAAAACGCTCCAGATTAGCACTATCGGCGAAGGGAATTTAACGGTCAATTTTCAGGTTCCGGAACTTGGTCCTCAAACGCTCACGACGGATGCCCTGACGATCACCATCGTGGATGAGCCCCTCGAAGCCCCAGTTCTGCGGGAGACCTTAATTCTTAGCGATCGCGCCACGTTTGAGACAGCTGAAAACAGCTCCAAAGAATGGGCCAAGCTTGGCATCCCCACAGAAGTCACTCAGCCGGGGCGCTGGCAAGTCTGGGCGAAACGGGACGTTTACAATACCCCCCTGCTGCGGCGCTTACTGCTCGATTCTCTGCAAGCTAAAGGTTACGACGGGCCATATCTAGACAGCGAAATAAAAACGACAGAACCCGCTGTGCGCCTAACGATCGGAGAGACCGTGGTCGAGCCCGAAAATCTTGTGATCGCAGCCAGCAATGATCGGATGCGGGTGCAGCTTGGCGACAAGGTAGACAAAGCCAAAGTTTACGGCGGCAATTTAGAGCTGATCAGCAACGCCTACGGCAATTTCACCCTGGTTAACAACATTGGCATCGAAACCTATTTACGCGGCGTGGTGCCCCATGAAATTGGACCCGGTGCGCCTCAAGCAGCCGTGGAAGCCCAGACTATCGTGGCTCGCACTTATGCGCTGCGAAATGTGCGCCGTTTCAAAGCCGATGGCTATCAGCTCTGCGCCACCGTTCATTGCCAGGTTTACTACGGACTATCGGGGACCATCGACCGAATTGATGAGGCGATCACAGCCACTGCTGGTAAAGTGTTGACCTATCAAGGACAGCTGGTCGATGCGCTGTATTCCTCGACTAGCGGCGGAGTAACGTCTAATTTTGCGGATATTTGGGACGGCGAAAATCGCCCCTATCTCACCTCAGTCATTGATGCGCCGAAGGCTTTGTGGGATTTGGAGACAGAAGATCTTTCTAGTGAAGACGCGTTCCGACGGTTTATCGCCTTAGCAGACGGATTTAACGAAGATGGACGCAGTGCTTTTCGGTGGAACAAACCCAGCACCTTGAGTGAACTAGGTGCTGATCTTCAAGCCTATCTCAAAAAACGGAAGCATCCCCTAGCGGATTTCCAAGAGCTAAAAACCTTAGAAATTACCGAGCGCTCACCATCGGGGCGTATCTTAGCGCTCAATGCCACCACTGATATCGGTACGATCGCTCTCTATAAAACCGAAGTTCGTAGTGCTTTTGGTCCACCTCGCAGCACCCTGTTCTACCTAGAGCCCATTACCGATGCTACGGGCGCACTAACGGGTTACGCCTTTGTCGGCGGCGGGTTTGGACACGGTGTCGGGATGAGTCAGTATGGCTCCTACAACTTGGCGAATCTGGGCTGGGATGCCGCGAAAATTTTGAAATTTTACTATCCCAATACCCAGATCACGCCGTTAAATGCGACCGGCGCGGCTGCTCTACAATAACTGCCCTTAGCTAGCGCGAAACTCTGCCGGATCTTGGTCTCGACGATGGTTAAACGGAATTGCCGGCCCTTGACGATTACCCACCAATGCCGCCGTTTCTTCGAGAGCCGTTCGCAATCGCTTAGCCGCATAGATCGACATGTCTCTGGGGACATTTATGCGATCGCGTAAATAGCGCAGTCCCACATCCGTGTCTTTGGGCGGCGTGCAAAGATTATCTGTCATCAGATAAGTCAGCGCACAGCGCAGTGCCTCGTCGAATACCAGATCCTGTGTAGGATTGACGCGAATAATGTTGGCTCGATGTTTAAGAACGCGGGCTAGCGCTTCAATTTTGCTGCTGTCCGGCTCAGGATACGCCACATCCGGCAGTCCCAACCACGGACCCTGGTCAACGCGCTTTTGGTTTTCTTTAGTTTGAGGCTCTTTATTCTCCCAACAGCCACCCATCTGCGGGGGCAGGTCGTGGACGTGAGTATGAAAATCGCTTTGGGTGCCACGATAGGTTGCTCGGGTTTCGAGCCCATCGAACCAAGCCTTAAAGCCAGGGTTATCTTCTCGCAAAGAATAGCCTTTGTAGTAGAACAAACTTGCATTCATCCGCTCAACGTAGGGAATAAACACCAAATCGGCGATGCTGAATTCTTCTAGGAAAAAGGGACCTTCCGTGCGACCGAGAGCAGCTTCGACCCGCTCAACCGTTTCTTGAAAATAATCCTTATGCCGATTTTCTTCTCTCTGGGACCATGTTCGGTAACACAACCATTGGCACCAAGCCCGGAACAGGCTTCTTTCGAGTTGACGGAGAGGCAATACTTTGGCACTTTCCATGCCCCACACAAACGGTCCAAACGTTTGTTCTAGCGCCTGAAGAATCACATCGCTTTCAGTAATCAGAACGCCATCCAAGTCCAAGGCTGGCAACATTCCTGAAGGGACCCGTTTTTTGTACCAGCGCTCTTTTTCGCCATAGCAAAACATGGTGACTTTCTCGATCCGGTAGGGGATCTGCTTTTCTTCGAGAAAGAGCCAAACTTTCTGGCAATAGGGGCACCAGGCATGGTTATCCCGATAAAGCGTCACCCGCACCGCCGATTCTGGTTGACCAAAGAGTCGTAGCCGGGCTTGAGAGTTGGTGGGTCCATGGGTAGGATCAGCGTGGTAATCCTGGGCGAGGGCTGTTAGCTCTTTCCAAGTCAGCGGAGCAGTTGTGTTCGCACTCATAAATTCGATAATGATTCAGTGGCAATTATTTATTGTGGCGATTTTTTTTAGCGTGGGACAGAGACTGTTAAGAGTTAGAGCTCAATATACCTCCCAACTTGTGGGATGGATTCTTGGATATCGCTTCAGGGAACTGGCAGATAGAAAGATTAAATCATCCAGCCGCAGCAAGGTTCAGAGTCCGAGAAGTGGAAGTCGGTGGGGAATTGAGACTATATTTAAAGGCTATAAAAGTGGGGGCTACCACCTAGAAGATACGAGAGTGAGCGAGGAGCGATTAATAGCATTGGTGTTGTCGATAACGTTGACGTGTGCCGTGGCAACTATTCATGGAGAGAACGGGAAACAAAGAGGACTCCAGAAATACGTAGGTAGAATGAAAGAGAAGGAGCGTAACCGAAAAAGCACGGTGAATTCAGGCTGGCTTTGAGTTCAGAAGGATGACGAGAAGGCATAAAAAATGGCGCTCGCTGACTAAGATACTTATTCCACTAATATAAAATTCAAAAAAGAAAGGATAAAAAATAAGATGGCGGGACGTTTCCATTGATTGACAGGCTTGGAATGAAAACCGTTTGAGGACTGATTTCCGGAACTAGAGAAGCGTGGTAGAGGAATGTCGCCAGCGCCATTTCGTTTTGTGCTCAACGCCTTGCTGTCTATTCTCATCACTGGATGCTGCTGATACGATGTCCCTGAGGTGAACATTGGGCATCGGAAGGAGAGCGCTGCCATGAGTGCGGGAAGCCTCGAACTCAGGCTCAGTGGATTTAAATTCATTCATCGAATTCTCCTCGATATTAATGTATCACCTTGTATGTCCTGGACTCAGCCATCAATTGAGTTTATTTGGGTTATTATGAAGCAAATTCCTGGTAACAATTCTTGCAGGTGATTCGGAGGGAATTTGCCCTCAAATAAGCTAGTTCTCTGGCTTCATAATTAGATGAGGAGCAAACGTTTTCCTATGTACCATCCCGTTCTTGATATTACCGATCGTGAGCTAGACTATGAGGTAGGTGCTCATAGCATTGCTCTGGAATTTGACGATGATCGAGTCATGCGACCCACTGAAACGTCTTTTGCATTGTGCGACGCAATCTCGAATAGGGTTTACGAAACTGCGTTAGATATAGGTGTTGGGACAGGCATCATATCTATATTTGCAGCCATGAACGGAGTTCCTCGTGTCTTTGGTATCGATAAAAATAAATACGCTGTATCTTTAGCCCAAACGAATGCAAAGCGTAATGCTATTTCGCACGGTATCGAGTTCATGTGCGGAGATTTTCTTAGGCATGATTTCCCAGACAAATTTGACTTAATTATTTCTAATCCTCCATTCCTACCAACACCTGAAACCTTATATTTTCGATCTGATCAGCTCAAGCTTGCCACCGATGGCGGTCCTGACGGCGTGAAGGACATAATTTCTTTTGCTGACCGGAGCTATGATCTACTCTCCGATAAAGGCGAATTGATCCTCCCCCTCGCTAGATTCACGGATTGGAGAAGAGCGCGCCACTACCTGGAGAGCGCCTGGAAGGTAGAGACCATTCTCGAAAGACCTATTCGATTCTGGGCTCCCGATTTTTCCGAGCAGTTCCTTCCCCACCTATCTCATTTGATAGAAGAAGGGCGAGTAGAAGTAAGTAAAAATGATGGGCAGTGGGTTACTATTCTTGAAATTGTCTCATGTACGCCACGTTAGGTCTCTGGGGTGACGTCGATAGATAAAATAAGGCAATTGTAACTTCCAAAACCAGTCACCACAAAAAGGCGTTCGTCTATATGGGAAAAATTCAAAACCTATTTTGACTAATAAACTGCGCGATATCGCTGCATAAGTCAATTTCGAGCAGTCTAATATTTCACGAGATGAACAATGGTAAATGATACTTTCGCATTGGGTGAGCTAACTGTTGCGGATGGATGTGTGTCGCTCGGTGATTCGCCACATAATTCCAGGGTCGAGGTTATAAAGGGAGACTCAACTGACCGGAAAGTGGGGTTCAGTGACTCCACAGCTTACGCATTTTCTCTCGCACCCCTTGAAATTGCCCTTGGTGCGAGTCGTTACTCTATCGGAGCAGAGATGTTCTTTTCGGGTCCTGGTAAATTTTCCTTATGCCTGAATTCTGGTGACGAAATTCTATTGATACACAAGTCCCATTACACGGGCATCTTTCGGTTGGGAGGACCCATCGAGCGGCAGGGAAGACTTAATTATATCGATGATTGTACGGATTCATTGCTCATCGCGCCACTTCGCAAGGGCGACCCTTGCTTCAATCACCTTCACTTTCCGCGACACATTTCGCAAACTATGCACACACACCCAACTGCCCGAATCGGTGTTGTTGCGCGCGGTTCTGGGCGCTGTGTCACGCCTGCTGGCGAGTATCCACTCCGAGCAGGAATGACATGGCATCTAGTCCCAGAACAACCCCACTGTTTTTTTTAACGATGACAGCACTTTGGACGTGATTGCATTTCATCCAGACAGTGACACCGGTCCTGACGATGAAGACCACCCCATGATCAATCGCACGTATGTAGATGGTGTGTCTGCAAATCAAATCGATGCAATTAAGACCAAGCAATTCCAAGCAAGAGTAATTGAAGCGTAGCTATCATATAGTGTCATTAGCTATACGGAGCTCCTAAAACGGTAAAAATCGCTAATTCGAATTTCATTTTATATAGTTTGCCATAGTGTTTTCTTGTTCGAGACAAAGACTGAAAGTCTTCTATATTAGTATTTTTATACCAAATTGATTGAGCAGCTCGACAGATGAGTGCGATCAAACCCTCGCCGAGCGCTAATCTCTGCTCGGACACTAAGTTCAAAATAGTATCATTGCCTGATTGCCCCTGGTGTCAGCTACGATTCAATTACCTCTCTCACACGATCAATCAAAGTGGGAGCACTTTAGCTTGGTCTTTAACGGATAATAGTTAAAAACTTTGTTATTTAGTTTGTGAGTTTTTTCTGTTTAATACATAGCTAGAGTTTATTCAGGAATTTCATGGAAAAAGACTTCTAAGTTTGGGTTACCCGGAAAGCTTTAAGGTATATCAATAGTTCAAATAAACTAAATCAATCCAGGCAACAGCTCCTAGACTAAGAACGGTTTCCCGCCTAACGCATGTCTCCTCCTAAATCTACCCTAACGACCCCTGCCCTTACTGTCTTAACCCTGATTGCCTTCGCCGCCAATTCCATACTGGCTCGCATGGCCCTTGAGACCGCGTCCATTGATGCCGCCAGTTTTATGACCCTGCGATTATCCTCAGGGGCGATTATATTGACGACGATTATGGCTCTTTGCAAACGCAATCCAGTTGTTCCAATACAAGGGAAAGGGATCGCCGCAGTGATGCTATTTATCAATTTTGTCACCTCAGCGTTTTCTTATTTGCAACTGCCTGTTGACACAGGAGCCTTAATCTTGTTTTGCTCCGTGCAGGTGACTATGATTTTAATCGCCCTTAAACAAGGTGAAAAACCTCAACTCTTAGAGTGGATCGGATTGTGCCTCGCCCTGGCAGGGCTGATATATCTGGTTTCACCGGGGCTAACCGCGCCCCCCTTAGTTGGGTCCTGTCTTATGGTGATTTCGGGCAGCACCTGGGGTATCTATTCACTGTTGGGGCGTTCTACAAAAGATCCATTGAGCTATACTACAGCAAACTTTGTGCACGCGGTGCCCCTGGCGGTTGGTGTCAGTTTGGTGAGTTTCTCAGAGGCCCATATAACTCCCCTAGGGATTATTTTAGCCATACTGTCAGGGACACTGCCCTCGGGGGTGGGCTGTGTAATTTGGTATGCGGCCTTGAGAGGGCTTACTGCAACCAGGGCAGCAACGGTTCAGCTAGCGGCGCCTGTGATTGCCGACATCGGCGGAATTATATTCTTCAATGAAAAATCAACCTGGCGTCTAAGTCTGTCGTCACTGCTGATACTTGGCGGCATTGGTCTGGCGATCAAAGGTCGCAAAAATCCTCCCTAGCAGTAACGGCCGAAATTTTCGATTGCCGCTGAGTATTGAGCACTAGACCTTGATTTAATCACGTGAGGATCAATGCCCCGCTGCTTGCTAGAGTTTATGCTGTTACGCTGGAATTAGAAAAGACCAGTAAAGCTTGACTCTGGCTGGAGAGCGGTATCACTTGTAGGAGATGTTGCCTATACATGAAAGCTGAGATGACTTAGAATCCAGAGTCACGAACAATAAGTTTTCGTTACCCTACAGAACGGTAGTAACCCATCTGATTCTGCGATGAAATGTTCTTATGACAAGATATCTCATATCACTAGGAAATTAGATTGAAAAACAAAATAAACCTCAAGAAAACAATTCTCGCCGGCATTGTCGGAAATCTGATGGAGTGGTACGACTTCGCGATTTATGGGTACATGGTACCGATTGTTGGGAGTCTGTTCTTCCCCTCTGATAGCCAAATCGCAACGATTATCGCCACTTTCAGTGCTTTTGCCGCCGGATATTTTGCCCGTCCCTTCGGTGGTATTATTTTTGGGCATATAGGTGACCGCTACGGACGCAGACTTGTACTTACCATAAGTATCACCTTGATGGGGCTATCCACATTTCTGATCGGGCTATTGCCAACTACAATCCAGATTGGTGCAACTGCAGCCGTATTAATGGTGATCTTGAGGATTCTACAGGGCATCTCAGTCGGCGGAGAGTACACTGGATCGATCACTTTTGTTCTAGAACATTCTGTGCCAAATCGACGCGGGTTCTGCACTAGCTGGATTACAGTAGGGGGAACTACGGGCTTTATTCTCGGCTCTGGTGTCGGTACGTTAATGAACGTGCTGTTTACTCCCGAGCAATTGAGCGGTTGGGCCTGGCGATTGCCCTTCCTGTCAGGCATAGTTATTGCTATTTTTGGTTACCTCGTCCGCCGCCATGTGCCTGAGCCACCAAGACCTGCTGGGATCACCTTTCAAAGTGCGCCCGTGGTCACTGCCGTTCGCGACTACTGGCAACCCATGCTCCAACTCATGGGTTTAACGGTGGCGGGAAGCGCGGCATTTTATATGATGTTTGTATATGCAAACACCTATCTAACCAAACACATGCATGTCGCCTCGGGACAGGTGATGAAGATCAACACCTTCAATCTAGTTGTACTTACTCTAACCACTCCTCTTGCTGGTTTCGCAAGCGATAAGCTGGGACGCAAGCCCGTGCTGATTACAGGAATGTTAGGGCTAGTTTTTCTGAGTTACCCTCTGTTCTGGATGATGCATAATGCAACCGACACATTGATTTTTATCGGACAGTGCGGCTTTGCTGTACTTATTGGCTTAATCGGAGGGGCAAACCCTGCGGCGCAAGCTGAAATTCTGCCCCGAAAAGTAAGGGTCAGCGCTTTTTCAATGGCTTACAGTCTATGCCTAGCACTGTTTGGCGGCACGACCCCCTTGATAGCGACTTATCTTCTAGAACGCACTGCTGATGATTTTGCACCCATTGGGTATTTGATGGGGCTATCTGTAGTGTCACTCATCACAGCGTTATCTATTCCAGAGACTCGGCCTAAGCGCGAATACAGATGAATCTATCCCACTAATATAATTTTAGAGACCCAGAGATGAATAGACCTCTTGCAGGAATCTAATAAGGGTGAATAAGAAGAAGATTGCAGATGGCAGCGATCAAATTAAAACGTCGCCCAAAACCTCGATATCGATTTCGATAGGGACCCGCAAGAATCCGAAATCTTTTCAGACGCGCATTGACATGCTCAATGCAAATGCGCATTCTCCCTAAGTCTCGGTTAAAATCTCTCTCCGGTTTACTCAGTTTTTGTCCTTTTTCTTTTTGATGGGAATAAAACTATTTTCGTGAAATGCCTTGATTCCCTGATAACCTGTATCTGCCGATACTTCTGTCAATTCATCGACCTTCAACTCAGAGCGCTTGAACAACGCAAAATCATGCTCTCGATCTTTGCCGTGGGCACTGCAGATAATCTCCTCCGTTGCGACATCTATTACCACTCGGCTTTTGAGCGTATGCTGCTTTTTCTTGCCGCTGCAGTAGTGCTGCTGCTTTTTTTTGG
>JBCDHF010000037.1:0-17049 GCA_038750375.1 Cyanobacteria bacterium P01_H01_bin.15 | reverse complement strand
CAGTGACCTACAGCCCCGATGGCAGCACCCTCGCCTCTGCTAGTGAGGACAACACGGTGCGAGTTTGGCAAAAAGACGGCACTCCTATCGCCACCCTCGAGGGGCATTCCGGGACGGTCAATGCAGTGACCTACAGCCCCGATGGCAGAACCCTCGCCTCTGCTAGTCATGACGATACGGTACGACTATGGCAAAAAGACGGCACTCCTATCGCCACCCTCGAGGGGCATTCCGGAACGGTCTGGGCAGTGACCTACAGCCCCGATGGCAGCACCCTCGCCTCTGCTAGTTATGACGGCACAGTACGACTATGGCAAGCAGACGGTACTCCTCTCGCCATTCTCGAGGGGCATTCCGAAAGGGTCTATTCAGTGACCTACAGCCCCGATGGCAGCACCCTCGCCTCTGCTAGTGAGGACAACACGGTGCGACTATGGCAAGCAGATGGTACCCCTATCGCCACCCTCGAGGGGCATTCCGCCAGGGTCTTTGAAGTGAGCTACAGCCCCGATGGCAGCACCCTCGCTTCTGCTGGTTGGGACGGCACAGTACGACTATGGCAAGCAGACGGTACTCCTCTCGCCACTCAAGGGCATTCTGATGTGGCCACTGCAGTGAGCTACAGCCCCGATGGCAGCACCCTCGCCTCTGCTAGTTATGACCGTACGGTGCGATTATGGCAAGCAGACGGCACCCCTATCGCCATTCTCGAGGGGCATTCCGAAGCGGTCATTGCAGTGAGCTACAGCCCCGATGGCAGCACCCTCGCCTCTGCTAGTGAGGACAACACGGTGCGACTATGGCAAGCAGATGGTACCCCTATCGCCACCCTCGATGGGCATTTCGGCACGGTCACTGCAGTGACCTACGGCCCCGATGGCAGCACCCTCGCCTCTGCTAGTAAGGACAACACAGTGCGACTATGGGAGTGGGACTTGAATAAGTTAGTTGCTCACGGCTGCGACTGGCTCGGCGACTACTTCAGAACGAATCAAACCCTCGATGAATCAGATCGCACGCTCTGCGAAGACCTTCCTGAATAATTGAATATTTTGCGATATCTCAAGTCAGTGTTTTATTTGCGTGATTGCGCCAGTCTCATGATTAATCTTCTATCCAGTTAGATGCAATTGGTTCAATGAATCCCAGCTACTTGGGAATATCATCTTGAACAACATTCCACAGAGTATCAAGATACAGACGATCATATTGGTGAACCAGCCGATCTCTCATGCCCGCGATATCCTTCCAGGGAATACTGCTGTGCTGAACGCGAAATTCTGGAGAAAGTCGTTTAGTCGCTTCACCAACAATGACAAGTTGATATAGCAGCCGACACCTTCGTAAGGGGGCGGCTGTTTGCCAGAACGCTTTTCAATTGTGCAACCCAAAATCAGAAATATTCTAAGCGCTCTGGCTAAAGCCATACAAAATAGCCGATTGCTTCTCCACTTCTTCCAGTGTCTCTCTGGGCAGTTCAGCTGAAAAAGAAAGAACACGGCGCGCAGCAATAAGAATGTCTAAAATCGATGCCTTGTCCCTATCCGCTGTTTTCATAGATCGTGCGCGCCGTCCCTACAATCTCTTTACGACGAATCCAGTTTTCGCTAGCCAAAATACTTCCCCACGTCAAAATATTAATCGACCAGCCAATTAGCGCTTCCAGTTCGTGCTGCATTCTCGCCAGCGCAAAGAGACCGTGCCTTGCCTCAGGTTCAAACGAGACTAAAAGATCAATATCGCTATCGGCGCGGAAATCATCCCGCAAGACTGAACCAAAAAGCGCCAGGTTACAAATTCTCCACCGTCGGCAAAAGCCCGCAATCTCCTCATCGGTGAGTTTGAGACGTTGGTAAATTTTGGGTTCAAGTTAGATATGGCAGTAGGTCGGAAGGCAATTGCCCCAGCAGTGCTTGCTTGTATCGTAAGCGATCGCTCTAGACTTGAAGTATGGGGCGTATTTTTGCTGCGATCGCCCTCAGAGTATTGAGCGGCAACGCACAAAAATCTTCACCGCCTCTCTACAAAAACAGCTAACCATGGACATTACCTTACTCGTTTCCTTCCTCTCCCCCTTTCTGCCCCACTTACTCAAACTCGGGCAAGAATCCGCCACCACCATCACCAAGAGCGCATCTGAAGCCCTCGGAACCAAATTCACCGACGCCACTTGGCAAAAAGCACAATCTCTCTGGAAAAAACTACGTCCCAAAGTCGATGCTGGTGTAATCGAGAAAGTCACCACCGACCCCGAGAACCCCAAACGACAAGCCGTCCTCGAAATCGAACTCGAAGATCTATTCAACAAAGATACAGAGCTCAAATCTGCGATCGCAGCAATCCTCAACGAATCATCACCAGACGGAACTACCGGCGCTCAAATTATACAGACTGTAACTGGCGATGAAAATATCACCATTGGTCAGGTATACGACGGCAACATCACTATCACCAACAAATAAATTAAACCTCTTCTACATATCCAAACTTATTGAAGCCACACAATCCGATTCGGATCGCCAAACACGGGCTCCACTCTTTCTCCTGGCGCATCTTCAAAAGACCAATGCTCTGCCAATTGCGTCAATAACCAATCCTGGGCTGCCCGAAACTCCAATATATTGCCGTCATCATTTTGCAGCGCAAACCAAACCAAACCCCGTTCTTCTGTCGGAAAGACTCCCGCCAACGCGCTCATCCGATTCAGCGTACCAGTTTTGTTGGCAGTGCCATTAGGAATCCCCCGAAACTGCATCGTTCCAATACTGTCCCAGCCCCCCACAGGAAATAAGTCCCAGACAGTCAGCTCGCTGCCGTTATCTTCTAAATAAATTTCAATCGCTTGAAATAATTTCACCGCCGCTTGAGGCGTCATCTGATTCTCTCGACCCAGCCCCGACCCGTTAATCAAATTAATTTGCTCCGGGGAAATATTAGCTTGGGACTCTGCGATCGCCTCCACTTGTTTGGCACCTCCAACCCCGTCAGCCAAAATATGGGACAGATTATTATTGCTATACAAATTCATCTGCTGCAAAATCATCGCCACAGGCAGCGATCGCAACCGCAATAATTGTTGGGTATCTGGTGGCAGGACCGCTTGTAATTGCACTGTTCCTTGCAACTCAATTTCAGGGGCTTGGGGCTGAGGGTTGAGTTTGGCAAACTGCCTCCGCAATGCTGGACCCCATCGAGCTTGATTCAGACCCTGAGCCAGAAATTCAGCGGCTCTCTCCGGATCTTCTCCTTCAAAATTCATGTACCAAGGACCCACAATCACAATGTCCCCGGCAATAGTCTGAATACCCAGGTCTTGTAGCGCTTTTCCTAACGCGATCGCATCTTCCCAAACAAACAGCGGGTCGCCGCCACTATGAATTACCAAATCCCCTTGCAGCACTCCATCATTAATAAATCCGGTATGCAGTACTTCGCTTTGAAAAACATGACTCGGACCCCAATGATGCAGAGACGCCAAGGTAGTCGCAACCTTAGTTAACGACGCGGCCGGAACGCGCGTTTGGCTTCGACGATCTCCTAAAATTGCCCACTCTGACTGAATCCAAACCCCTTGACGATCGCGAGGAATTTGTTTTTCTCCTAAACGATCTAGATACTGATCAATGAGAATTTCGACTTGAGGATCAGGTTCTGTTGGTACCTGAAAAATTGCGGTATCTTGCCACGCAATCACCGGTATGCTGGGCAATTCTGCAGGATTTACGCCCCAAAAGTTGAACAGAATAGCCACTATACTGGAGCCAACGTTTAGCATTTCAGTCCCTCAGTGCTGCCTAAATTGGCTTGATTATAGGTCCTGAGTTTAAATGCTAGGCTGCCGAGCTTTAACCTAGGCTTCGGACCCCTGCTGGCGAAAAACAGATAATTGAACCAGTTCTGATAAAATTCTTTAAGTAATTAATACTTACCTTCTAATGGCTGCGACTCCTGCACGTATTGCAATAGATGCTATGGGTGGCGATCATGCCCCCCAAGAAATTGTTTTGGGCGCGATTCGAGCGGCGGCCGAACTGGAAGTCGAAGTCTCTTTAGTCGGCGACCCTGCCCAGATTAAAGCCTGCTTCCCGGAACAAACGCCTCCACCCGGAATTACCATTGTCCCCGCTTCAGATGTAGTGGGCATGGGAGAAGAAGCCTTAACCGGCGTCCGTCGTAAGCCTCAAGCGTCGATTAACGTAGCGATGGGTTTGGTCAAGCAAGGCCAAGCTGATGCGGTTGTCGCAGCTGGGCACTCCGGTGCGGCCATGGCCTCTGCCCTCTTCAAATTAGGTCGATTAAAAGGTATCGATCGCCCCGCTATTGGCGCCGTATTCCCGACGCTGCGTGCCGATAAATCCGTCATTGTTTTAGATGTCGGCGCCAATATGGACTGCCGCCCCAAATATTTGGAGCAGTTTGCCTTGATGGGCAGTATTTATAGTCAGTACGTCCTGGATGTCGGCGAACCGAAAGTTGGACTACTGAATATTGGAGAAGAAAGTTCGAAAGGCAACGATTTGGCTCTGCGGACCCATAAGCTCCTTGAGAAAAATGATCAGGTCGTATTTGCAGGAAATGCAGAAGGACGGGACGTTCTCTCCGGCGAATTTGATGTGATTGTCTGCGACGGTTTTGTCGGCAATGTCTTATTGAAATTTGCCGAAGCGGTTGGGAGTGTTCTGCTTCAGATTGTACGGGAAGAACTCCCTCGGGGTGTTCGTGGTCAAATCGGTGCAGGCATCTTAAAACCCAACCTCAAGCGCATCAAACAGCGAATCGATCATGCGGAGCATGGCGGTGCACTTTTGTTAGGGGTTGCGGGCAACTGTATTATTAGTCACGGTAGCTCTCAAGCTCCCGCCATATTTAATGCCATACGTTTGGCTAAAGAGGCCGTTGATAATAAAGTGTTGGAACGCATTCTTGCGGCTCACGGCAAAGCATCCAAGCGAGAAGAAGCGATGATTGCTGCCGCTGCCTCATCCGGCGAAAATAATTAATCGACGGTAACGGCTTCTTATTTCCAAGACCTATTGTTCAGAGCGCTCATTGGTAGAGGAATTTATTTTGAAAGCGACTGGTCCAGGCATGGTATTCAGCGGCTGTGGATCTGCCACGCCCGCCCAGGTACTCACTAATGATGCGTTAAGTCAAATTGTTGAGACCTCCGATGAATGGATTCGCTCGCGCACCGGAATTGGGTCTCGCCACCTTTTGCCGCCGGACCAGTCATTAACTGATTTAGCCATCGCGGCCGGGAAAAGCGCGATCGCAATGGCCGGTATTGAGTCCGCAGAAATCGATCTGGTAATTCTGGCAACCTCTACACCCGATGATCTCTTTGGAAGCGCCAGCAAAGTTGCTCATGGTTTAGGGGCAACGAGAGCAGTCGGTTTTGATCTAACGGCCGCTTGCTCGGGATTTGTATTTGCCTTTTCCGTTGCCAGTCAATTTATCCAAGCTGGCACTTATCAAAAAGTTCTTGTCATTGGGGCCGATGCCCTCTCGCGCTGGCTGGACTGGGAAGATCGACGCACCTGCGTTTTGTTTGGTGATGGTGCGGGAGCCGTTGTTTGCCAAACTTCTGAACACCAGGGATTAGTGGGTTTTGAGCTATATAGTGACGGCAGTCGGAATCATTGTTTGACCCTGGGACTGTCTTCTGGACGTAAAACCCTAGGTGAAGGGCAGGTGGATACCGGTAAATACAACACGTTGCAGATGAACGGGCGGGAAGTGTATCGCTTTGCGGTCGATAAGGTCCCCGAGGTCATGGAAAAACTGCTCTATCGTACAGAAACTCAGCCTGAGCAGCTAGACTGGCTCGTCTTACACCAGGCTAATCAGCGCATTATGGACGCCGTTGCCAAGCGATTGAAGCTTGACCCAGAGCGCGTGATCAGCAATTTAGGGCAATATGGCAACACATCTGCGGCTTCCATTCCCATCGCGTTGGATGAGGCCGTGCGAGACGGCAAAATTCAACCCGGAGATTTGATTGCGACCGCCGGTTTTGGTGCAGGATTATCTTGGGGCGCCGCGCTGATTCGCTGGGGCGAGAACGGGTGGAGCTAAGCGCAAGTCGCCATCCTGTGGGAGGATAGATCGGGCAAATTGCTGCAGATTCGTTTATTCCGACTTGCTTTCTATGACCAAAACCGTATGGCTGTTTCCGGGACAGGGCTCCCAATCCAGCGAGATGGCTGCTGATCTGGCAGAAACCACAATTGGTAAATCAAAATTTGTGATCGCAGAAGAAATTTTAGGATGGTCAGTTCCCCAACGCTGCGCGGGGCCAGAAGAAGAGTTAAATCGGACGCGGTATACTCAGCCTTGCCTGTTTGTAGTAGAGAGTATTTTGGTTGATCTACTCAAAGAAGCGGGTTCTTGTCCTGATGTGGTTGCCGGGCATAGTTTGGGCGAATATGTGGCTCTTTATGCGGCTGGCGTGTTTGATTTTGAGACTGGCTTAAAGCTGGTTAAAACCCGAGCAGAATTAATGGACCGCTGCGAAGGGGGGCAAATGGCGGCAGTGATGAAGTTTGATCGCGAAAAATTAGCGGCGGCGTTAAGCGATCGCGAAGATGTTGTGCTTGCTAATGACAACAGTGAACAGCAAGTGGTCATTTCAGGGACCCCGGATGGCGTGACTGCGATTTTAGAAACCGTCAAACCTCGTCGCTCCGCCGTACTCAAAGTCTCTGGCGCATTTCATTCCCCGATGATGGCTGAACCCGCAGCCCAATTTCAGCCCCTGCTTGAACAAGCCGCCTTCGATGATGCCAAAATGCCCGTCCTCTCAAATGTAGCGCCAGAACCCACTCGGGCTGCCGCGGCGTTAAAAATCAATTTACAAGCTCAATTGTCCGGCGCAGTCCGTTGGCGAGAAACCATGGCAGCGTTCACTGCCTTAGGCGTTGACAGTGCGTTGGAAGTGGGGCCCGGAAAAGTCTTGGGTGGCTTGATTAAGCGAGCCTGCCCCGATATTTCAGTTCAGCCGGTTAATTCTGCCGCTGATGTTCCACAAGCAGTAGCTTAAGCGCTCGCGAGCAATGGGCAGAGAACGCGAACCCGGTTTTAATTTGGCGCTATATCATCTCTTCAAATGGTCGGTAGTCGCGCCCTTATTTCATAGCTATTTTCGAGGAGCGGTTTACGGTGCCGAGCATGTGCCCATGACAGGGCCTTTGGTGATTGTGGCCAATCACGGTAGCTACTTTGATCCACCGATGCTGTCTAACTGCGTCCGCCGACCGGTGGCGTTTATGGCTAAAACCGAACTGTTCCAGGTTCCAGTGCTCAAACAGGCGATTTCTGCCTACGGTGCTTATCCGGTACAGCGCTCCGGTGCAGATCAAGGGGCGATTAAAGCCGCCCTGGGAGTTTTAGAACAGGGTTGGGCAACGGGGATTTTTTTGCAAGGAACTCGAACAGAAGACGGCCGCATTGATAACCCCAAGCTGGGTGCCCTGCTCATTGCCGCCAAAGCCAACGCACCTATTTTACCGGTCTGTCTGTGGGGAACAGAGAAAATTCTCCAGGGAAAGTCGCTGCCCAATCCAACCCCGATTACAGTCCGTATTGCACCGCCGCTTCCAGCACCCGAGTCTTCAGACCGTGCCCACTTACAAGCGCTCACCAGCCACTGCACCGATATTATCAATGCCCTGCATGATCAGGGACGCTAGCTCCAATCTTGGACTAGCTTTTAGAGTCCGTCTCACCCCATTGGGCTCGCAATTGATTGGCGACTTGTCCCAAACCTACTGAATTAGAGGCTTTGAACAGGACGCGATCGCCTGGTTTGACCAGAGTTTTGAGACAGTCTAAAACTTCAGCATGACTTTGGGTGCGATAGACAGCAAGGTCCGGCGCACCATCCAGGAGTCCAGCCGTCGCCTCTTCATCTTGTAAAACCACCAACCCATCCAGGCTTAGTTGATTCGCCGTCTGTCCCACGCGCCGATGCAGCTCGTACCCAAACTCGCCGAGTTCTTTCATCGTCCCTAAGACCGCAATATGGCGTTGACCAGGGGTTTCTTTCAGCAATTTCAAGGCCGCAATCATCGATTCGACCCCAGCATTGTAGGTCTCATCTAAAATCACCACGTCATTAGCCAATTCATATCGTTGAGCCCGGCCCTTCGGCAGCGTCACCGTCAAACCGGTCTGCAGGGGCTCCCAAGCAATTCCTAACACCTTTGTGATCGCAAGCGCCGCCAAAAAATTGAGCGCGTTATGTCGTCCAGGTAGCGGCAAGGGAAAATATTGCTGTTCCACCCAGATTCCTTGCCCTTCGAGGCGCCCACGGAAATCTCCACTATCTATGCCGTAGGTGATTGTCTGGCCGGACCAGACCTGAGCCGCCGTCTTCAATAATCGAGCATCCTCTCCATTGAGGATCGCAACGCTCGATTTGGGCATGCTTGCTAAAAGCTCACATTTCGCCCGGGCGATATTCTCTTCGGAACCCAGGCGTCCGATATGGGCTGTTCCCACATTGGTGATAACTCCAATATCCGGGCAAGCAATTTCAGTAAGTTCAGCTATTTCGCCTGGACCACGCATAGCCATTTCAATCACGGCATATCGGTCAGTATTGCTGAGACCGAGGAGAGTCTTTGGGACGCCAATTTCATTATTAAAATTCGCCTCGGTTTTAAGCACCGCGCCCTGAATTCCTAAAACAGCGGCAATAAGTTCTTTGGTCGTTGTTTTACCGACTGAACCGGTCACGCCAATCACAGGACCGGCGAACTGCTTTCGCCACCACTGTCCTAGCTGCTGATAAGCCCGCAGGGTATTTTCAACTGAGTACAGTATTAGCCCAGAAGGGACGTTTTCCGGAATGCGACTAACAATAGCCGCGATCGCCCCTTGCTTAGCTGCGATCGCTAAGTAATCATGACCGTCGAAACGCTCTCCCGTTAGCGCCACAAAAATCTGCCCCGGAGTTAAGGTTCGGGTATCTGTACTCAGTCCCGTCGCCATCTGAACCGATTCCTGGTTTGAGATAGCGCCAGTGATATCACTGAGCTGAGAGAGTTGGACCTTAAATGCCATTGGGCTCTAAACCTCCGCGTAAATGACCGAAATTGTCCTGAAAAATCGCCTAAACAATATCTAAATTCTCTACAACTTTAGGTGGAATGGCGGAACTCAAGACTAAAAAGGTGAATTATGATAACAGGCGTAGAGCCAAGCTCAATGATTGTTTCTGAAGGAGAAGGTGAGACGCAGTGAATGCGCCCAACACCTATGAAGGTAATGCTTACTTCCGCCCCGCCTCGGCAGAAGAGGAATGCTTGTATCAGTTTTTAAGAGAAAGTGTTCAGACTTGGCCTCCAGATAAAGTTTTAGACGATTTCTATCAGCTTTTTTTCCGCGGTCGCCTTCCTCGCCATGAGCCTATTATTTCTGCACTCATGGTGATTGTGAACAGTTCACAGGCTGACTATTTTCACTTCATTTTGAATCGTTGCTGCCACATCTTGATTAATTATTGGCAGTTGTATCCTCACTTTCAGCCTGCGGTTCCTAAACTCATTGATTTGTTTGAGCGCCTAACTGAATCACGTCCTCAAAGTTATGAGCGTTCGGGTAATCGCCTGCAAAGCTTACTGACACACTTTGTGACCACGGATCAGTTTCTCAAGTTGCAGCGATTGGGCCGGGTTATTAGTCGAAATAGCGAAAATAGTCTCGGGCAGCTCATTAATCGCTATCCCTACCTATATGAACATTGTCTGCTTAGCGAGGACAGCAGCTACGAGCATATTCAAACCGTCAAGCATTTCAAGAAGCGGATTCAGCGGCATTTTGAAATTGATATGTCGCGATATTTGACGGCTGAGCTCAGGCAAGATCGTCAACGAAGAGATCAGGAACCCCTTATTTGGACCCCTCACCAGGGGGCACATTCTCAGCGAACGGGGAAAAATCCCACTTTTTTGCCCAATCAAGAGTTGAGTCAGGCTTTATTTACATTTGCTGGACCGATTGAGCCGGGGGGTTTGAGTGGGCGCGACTATTCCCGCCGGGCGTTCAATCAGGTCATGCAGGCATCTAATTACGGCAACTTTAAAGAGGGCCTATTTCAGTATTTAACTGCTTCCATCGATACCAGTTATGGACGGCAGCAATTCAATAAACGCCTTGAAGAAAGGCTTATGACAACCCTGCCACAGTGTCGAGATCAGCGACCGAGTGAATCGCTCTTGCTGCGTACATCCTGCCAACTGTTAAATTTTATGGTGGTTGAGAATACGCGTAACCCTGAGCATTATGTGTTCGTCGATCTAATTACAAACTTAGGGGCGACGACAACAGTTCGTTTGCTGCTGCGATTAGTGTTGCTCTGCGGCAAGGTGCGCCCCTACTTGGAGAAACGGTTATCAGTTCTATTTTCTCACTACGAATCGTTTACGCGGGCTGGCGTGCCGTGGTTAGTGACGGCACTCGAAAATCTGCATCTAGCGCTTACCCTGAACTTTGGCAAACTGGATATTTCGGCTTTCATGCCCTTGGTTTCACCTAAAGCGCATCGCATGACCTAAACGGCGGATAACTCACTTGGCGGATAGAAATGACGATTCGTACTTGGCATCATATGAATGCTCCTTTCACATGTCCGCTTGCGATCACGTACCTTGATTCTCAGAATATAAAAACCTTCACCCAATCCAATCATGGGGAATTTTGCCTGATTTGTGGTGAACTGCGCTAATGATAAAGCCATGAATTTTTCTCCTACGTCGGTTAGTGAACGTCTTGAGCTAGCCGTCTGGTCCGCCAGTCAACAAGAGTGGTCGGTCGTTCTGCATTATTTACAAACTTTGTCCTCCGTCCAAATTGGTCAACTGCTTCGAGCGGATCGTGAACAGCTCGTAGATATGGTATTGATGGCGTTAGTTCAAGGGGACTTTAATCAGCGTTGGGAGTTAACGAAGTTGCTGCCCAAATTGGGAGGGATTGTCCAGACACCGTTAATTCAGTTACTTCGAGATCCGAATGCTGAAACTGAGGCTCGCTGGTTTGCTGTTCGAATCTTGGGCGGTCTCCCCAGCCCAGAAGTGGTCATCGCTTTGACCGAGTTATTATCCACAGCCGAAGAAGAACTAGCCCAGATAGCAGCGGAAACACTCGCGCAAATTGGTCCAGCCGCAGTCGATGGTTTGGGAGCATTGTTGGCTGATGCGAACATTCGGTTGTGGGTGGTGCAGGCATTGAGGGTGATTCGGACCTCAGAAACGGTGCCCTGGTTACTGCCAATCGTGAATGATGCAGAGCCGCAAATTCGCAGCTTGGCACTGGAAACGTTGGGCAGTTTTCGGGATGCATCGTTAACCCCCTATTTTTTACAAGCTCTACAAGATTCTGCCATGGCTCCTCGACGGGAAGCAGTCATTATTCTGGGTCGCCGCTCCGATTTATTATCGACAGTAAACTTGGTCGAGTTGCTTCAGCCCTTGTTGCACGATGTACATCCAGAGATTTGCCAACAGGCTGCGCTATCGTTGGGTCGACTCGGTACACCGTTGGCGGCTGACATTCTCTTTCAAACGGCCGCTGATCCTCAAACGCCGCCGTGGTTATTTGCTTCTTTAGTTAGGGCATTAGGATGGATTGGCACTGAAGCTTCGGTTCAATATTTGGGCGCACTTACCGCCGATGTTGCGGAAATATCGCTTCTCGAAATTGTTCAGATGTTGGGGCGACAGAATGGCTCTCAATTAGCGATACCCGCCTCACAAGCACTGGGGCAACTGCTAGTTCAATCTAGGGTCATGGATAGTGGGCCGCTTAAAACAGCGATCGCCTCGGCTTTGGGTCAGCTGGGATGCGTTGAGTCGATTCCTGCATTGCAATCCCTCGGTCAAGATCCTGAACATCGTGTTCGGCTGTATGCCCAGTCTGCCTTGAACAAGTTAACTCGGTGAAAATTCACCCTACCCAAGGTAGTGGACTGGACGACATTGACCTAGGAAGAAGCGGCTGAAGTGCCGAGTTGGAAACCCAGAGCCTTGTTTTTCATGGTCTGGAAAATGTTGTAGAAACCGTTGGCGCGGGACGGCGTCAGACTGACCTTGAGCCCGGTCTCATCAATAAAATCCGGCTCGACTGCGAGAATTTCGGCGGGTGTCAGACCATTTAATCCTTTGATCAGCAGGGCGACCAATCCTTTAACGAGTTGCGCATCGGAATCCCCTTGAAACCAAACTTTTCCATCTTCGAGATCCGCCGTGATGAATACTTGGGAGACACAACCAGACACTTTATTCTCGGAGGTTTTGCCCGTTTCTGGCATCGCGTCTAATTTGCTCGCGTACCACAACAGCTGTTCGTAGCGTTGCTTAGGATTTTCGCGACGTTTGAATTTTTCGACAATACGAGCGAGGTTGGGGGGAAGCGCGTTAGTGGCGGTCATCAACTATAGGTTGTGCTTAAGAAAACTTTATTGTCTCTATTTTATAAAGCGGTTGTCTACATTGCGCAGAGGCGAATTTATCGGTGCGTTCGCCTCCTTTTCAGCAAAAATTGACCCATTCAAACTGAATCAGTCTAGAAAAGCTAGGGCTCAGTGGTTCGCCAACTGCGCAAAAAGACGGTAACTAGAACGGCGGCCAAGCCCAGCAAGATGGTTGCCGCGGCCGCTCCGTAACCAAATTCAAAGCGAGCGAAGGCTTGTTCGTAAACGTAGTAGACCAGGATATTCGTAGAGTTGAGCGGTCCACCGCCAGTAATCACATAAATTTGTTCAAAACTACGCAGGGTAAAAATCGTGGTGGTAACGACGGCAAACACCAGGGTCGGCTGTAAGCCCGGTAAGGTGATATGCCAGAACTGATTCCAGGGGGCTGCACCATCAAGCTCTGCCGCCTCATAACGCGTTCTCGGGATAGTCTGTAGCCCTGCGAGAAAGACCACTAGGTTAAATCCGAGCTGTTTCCAGGCGCTTAGCAAGATTAGGACCGGCATGGCCCAAGTCGGACTAGTAAGCCAAGGAATCGGGTCCAAGCCCAGCTGAATTAGTAGCGCATTAATCGGACCATCGTTTTGGAATAACCAGCGAAACCCTAAGCCTGCGGCGACAATGGAGGTGATCGAGGGAATGAAGTAGAGGGTCCGCCAGGCATCTCTCAGCCAAACGGGTCCATTGAGCCAGACGGCCAAACCGAGGGGAATAACCAAGCTGGGAATCACGGTTGCAACCGTAAAGAACATCGTGTTGCTCATGACTTGCCAAAAATCGGTATCGACGAGCAGACGTTGATAGTTGCGCCAACCAACCCACTGCACTCCTTCAACCGTAAAGCTGCCCTGGGTAAAGCTGAGGTAAATCAGGTAAAGAATCGGCCAAAACAGAAAAATCCCCAAAATTATCAGCGCGGGCGCCAGGAAAATGGCAGCGGCGATCGCATCTTGTGATAGCAAACTAGACAAGCGTGTTCTAAGAGAGACAAGCACTGAAATTGGAGGGGCAAGTGAATACTTAATGTATATGTAGAATAGTTTTTTCTTTGATCGACAGTTATGGTGGCTCAGCCGATTTTAGATTGTTCACTTCCTCCCTTGCCGCGTCCAGTGCGCCTGGGCATTTTGGCATCGGGAAATGGCACTAATTTTCAAGCGATCGCAGAATCGGTAGCGGCTGACGAACTCAATGCAGAGATCGCGGTTCTGATCTATAACAATCCAGATGCTCACGTCAAGGAGCGGGCAGCTCAGTTTGGGGTCCCCACTATCTTTTTAGATCATCGACAGAAGTCGCGGGCAAGGTTGGATCAAGAAATTGTCGATACGCTTAAAACTCATAACGTTGAGCTGGTGGCGATGGCAGGCTGGATGCGTATTGTTTCCGCTGTGTTGATTAATGCCTTTGCCAATCGTATCGTCAATATTCACCCGAGTTTATTGCCTCAGTTCAAGGGATTAGATGCCGTGTCGCAAGCGTTAGCAGCCGGCGTTCCGGAGACTGGCTGCACGGCACATATCGTCGTGGAAGCCGTGGATAGTGGACCGATTCTCTTGCAAGCCGCCGTTCCGATTAAGCCGGAGGACGACGAAGACCGGCTGCATAATAGGATTCGCGAACAGGAGTATCGGATTTTCCCGAGGGCGTTAGCTATCGCTGCTAAGCGATTTGTGTTTGAACAGAGCTGACTTATTGAAGCCATATTAGTAAGTTTTTTCTTTATGATCACAAATTAAGCCCATGATCATCGCGACCTCAAAAACGCTCAGTTTAGAGGAGTATTTAGCGCACGACGACGGTACAGATTGTCGCTATGAATTGGTTAATGGAAACTTAGAGCTAGTAACACTAAAAAGCGACTGAAATCAACAGATCGCAATTTTTTTACTGGCTCAATTTCTACAACTCGGAATACCGCCCTCTCGATTACGAGTCCAAACCCAAATAGTGGTGACGGGTGCAGGGTTACTGCTCGTCAACCGCACCTGATGGTGCTCTCAGAAGAAGCGGAAACGGCCTTGAAAGAGGTCCCTCAATCATTGATTAGAGGCGAAATGCCACCGCCCTTGATGGTGGTCGCAGTGGTTAGCCTACGCCAGCAGGATCGCGATTATTGCTACAAGCGCAGTGAATATGCCGCTCGCCAAATTCCGGAGTATTATCGCTTCCGCCAGATCGCTTAGGACACCTCTGATTTTGAGTCGCCGAATCCTAGAGCGTTCTGGCACGCAGCCTCCACCTGACGAAGGTGACGACGGCTATAGATTCTGGATGCGATCGCAAACAAGGTGACTATGACCATTCTGGAATGGATGAATGGGCTCTATGAAGAGCATATTTTTAAGGGGACAGACGTTGTCGTCTCCACACAAATGCCCACTTTTCAGTTAAATGCCCAGCAGGTATTGTCTGCCGGTAGCTAAGTCGTTTGCGATCACAAAATTGGCTTCGCAACTCCTTGCTTTCAGGGTTCTACGAGGGAGAAATCATCCTGATCTATAAAAAATATCTAGACTGGCCAGCTTTGAGGGCGTACCTTTAAAGGCGGGTGGTAAGCAGGCGAGGAAAGTCAAACAGTGTCATCAACAAAAGGAACAGTTCTGGTCACTGGGGGGGCAGGGTATATCGGGAGTCATGCCGTATTGGCTTTACGCCAAGCTGGTTACGACGTCCTCATTTTGGATAATTTAGCCTACGGTCATGAGGAACTGGTCCGTAATGTTTTGCATACCGAACTCATTATTGGGGACACTTGCGATCGAAAACTGCTAGATGAATTATTTCAAAGTCGCGATATTGTGGCGGTAATGCACTTTGCGGCGTTTATCGCAGTAGGTGAATCGGTCAAGGAACCGCTGAACTATTATCGGAATAACGTGAGTGGCACGTTAACGTTGATTGAAGCGATGGTCGCTGCCAACGTTAAACGGTTTGTCTTTTCCTCAACCTGCGCGATTTATGGCATGCCGAAGACTGTGCCGATGGACGAAACTCACCCCATTAATCCCCTGAGTCCCTATGCAGCTAGCAAGCGGATGGTGGAGCAAATCTTAGAAGATAGTGATCGCGCTTTTGGGCTAAAGTCAGTTGTCTTTCGCTATTTTAATGCGGCTGGCGCCGATCCGAGTGGGCAGTTGGGAGAAGATCATGAACCTGAAACCCATTTGATTCCACTCGCTTTACAGGCAGCCCTGGGTCTCCGAAAGCAGCTTTATATTTTTGGGACCGATTACCCAACAGAGGATGGCACCGCTGTTCGGGATTATATTCACGTTAATGATTTAGCGTCTGCCCATGTTCTGGGATTAGAGTATTTGCTTAAAGGTGGGGATAGTGAAGTCTTTAACTTAGGTAATGGCAACGGTTTTTCGGTTAGAGATGTCATTGAAACGAGTAAACGCGTCGCGGGGGTAGATTTCCCTGTACTCGAAACCGAGCGGCGAGTGGGAGATGCACCGATTTTGATTGGCAGCAGCAAAAAAGCACAAACTATTTTAGGCTGGGAGCCACAATATGCGGATTTAGAAGCGATTGTTCGTCATGCCTGGAACTGGCACCAAGTTCGGCACAGCGGTTGCGTTTCCGCCCACCAGCACTAATGCTCCTAGATCTTCACTGTAGCGAGCTCTTCATACCGTCTGATGTAGACAAACAAAATATAAACGGCGCTCGTCGCTTTTTATTGCCTTCGTTAGATCGCGAAAGACATTTTTGACAACCGGGGTTTAGGGGATGACAGTAAGGCTAGAAGGCAGAGCTGTAGACATCTGAGCCGTAAACCCTTGGCGATAATATCGACGTTTTTGAGGACGGAGACTTATCAAATCTTTCGCCAGGGAACGACAACTTTGCCATCGCTTCTCGCCACCCCTCAGAGCCCAAACCTAGTCCAAATTCACTGTGCCTTTTTCGGCTACGTCCCCTCTAGTCCATCCTACCTATGTATTTCTGAAACCCTCTCTGTCTCACTTTTTCTCCCTGACGAGTTGCCATGACATACGCCAACGTTATCAACAACACCAATGCCACCAATCGTTCTGTGTTCACTCTTGTATCTTCCAGGTGGTAGCCCCCGCTTTTACAGTCTTTAAACATCGTCTCAATTCCCCACCGACTCCGATAACAGCTCAATACTTCCTCTTTTTCGTCCAAGTTGGTCAAAATATACCCGGGTACCTTCGGTCCTATTTCTCTTGATTTCCGCTTCCAGTAAATCGCCAGATTCATTGGTCCCAGGTTCTCCTGTTTGTGCAGCCAAATTTCAGTCCAGAAATAGCTCGCCCCCGGCTGAATGTAGACGGTAATGAGCAGACCTCACGAACAGGGTTTTCCGCCTCGTTTACCCGGTTCGATGGTGATGAGGTCTTGATAGCCCTCTTCTGTCACTTTCCGGAGGTAGAGAGATAGAATTGAGACGAAATCAGAAGACTAGAGCTGTTAGGAAATAAGGGATAATCGAAGGGCAAAGAGCAACAGGGAAAGCGGAGATATTGAACTTCAGTCGAGTTTGGGAGGAAGAACGGCTCCTACGGGCACTGACCGGTCAAGATTGCCAGGCATTCGATACTCTTCTG
>JBCDHF010000036.1:0-17077 GCA_038750375.1 Cyanobacteria bacterium P01_H01_bin.15 | reverse complement strand
TTCTTGAACAATCGTAGTTCCTTGCTGCGCGGGAATTTTAACGAGAATTAATTTGACCCGAAACAAAATGCGAGACTGACGTTTAGCTTGGTACTGTTGGACATCAAACGCAACATCAAACGTCTCTTCAATACTGAGCATGGAGGTTTTTTTGCCAGTTCCCCCAATGCTAGACTTTGAAACCGCTCGTATCGAGCGGACAATAATTTGTTGAACGTGGGAACGAACCTGATTCAAAGTTAAATAACTAAAGTTTTCCTCTCCCATACGGCGGCGTAAATAATCGATCGAAAATTCACGAGCGTGCTCAAGATCGGGAGCAGATTCCAGCGCTTTGATTTGTCCCGATAACAGGTTAATTCGTTTTTGAAGATCCTGATTTTTATATTGTTCCAAGCGAACCCCCTTCATTTCTTTTCGGAGTCGAAAGCGATGAAAAAAGGCCAGTCCCACGAACAAAATTAGAAGAACTCCGGAGCAATACAGCCAAGGACTCTTGGCTTCTTGAGATGTCGTCGGCGTCTCAGGGGTTGGTTCAACTTCCGTAGCTTGGGCTAGGACTAAAGTAGGGGACGGCAACATAACATTTGAGGGCACTAGATAATTCGCAGCTCAAGGAGAATGAATTTTCAGCTCAGAATAACATTAGGCCCTCTTCTCGAACACATAATATTCCTCTGAAAGAGTGAGAGGTAAATTTATTTTGGGAAAAGAATCAGCGGAAAAAAAACTGTTTTCAGCCGTCTCTTGAAGAGTGATTGAATGCAATTTAGCGCAAAGTAAACGAACGCTCTAAGGTAATAGTCCGCAGGTCTTGAGCCGGTTCAATGGCAACGAGTTCAACTTGCCGACGACCCAACAGTAGGCCGCCTAATGCCCCTAATCCGGCTCCGCCGAGAACTTCTGGGGCGTCCACATCTCCGGTGATAGCAGCAACTGCACTGGCTGCCGCTGCCCCGACCGCAGCGCCTTTCGCTATGTCTCCAGCCTTGGCCCGTCGCGTCACTGTTTCCGTACGGGTGATTGAGGCTGAACTTGCTTGGATAGAATAGCGCTGATTGCCAATAATGAGTGTTTCTCCGACAAAACGAGTCCCAAATGTGCCGGGTTCAAGCTGTCCTTCGATTTCACTGCCTGCTGGAATTAGTAATTGCCCGCGGCGATCGCGAATATTGGCAGTTATTCTCAGATTGAGTGGCATTGACTCTGTTGAAGTCAGGAGGATTTTGGTCTGATCACTCTGGGTCGGCAACTGACTCCCCGCTGCGATCGCAAATTGTCCGGTTGCTTGAACAGACTGTGTTCTGGACCCTGCAAACGGCTGAGCCGAGCTAACAAACGGGGTTGTTAACCATAAAATTTGGGCGATGGCGATGGTACGGGCGAAAAAACTCATAGTGTAAGCCTCCGGGAAAGTCAGAATTGTCTGCCGCCAAACAGCCAGAGAAGTTTGAGGAACGGCAAGGATATAGCAAAATGATGAGAGCTTCTTTTTCTGGGTATTGTGAACAATCAAAGCTCGCCTCCTCGCTGGATTTTCTGGCTCGTGTTCCTGGGTCTTGCCATTGGCGGCGCGACGCTTTTGACTCCTCGGGTCAGTTTGTGGTTCGAAGAATGGGCGACCTCTTTTGGCGAATTTGTACCTGAGCGCACCGGACCGTCTCCAGTATTGCCATTAGTTAATGTCCCTGCCGCGGAACGTTACGAACAGCTACTCGAAATTGCGAATAATCACTCTGACCGTTATGCAGTCGGGCAAGCTCGCTATCTTTTAGCCATCGATGCATCGGCGGAAGACAACCCAGAACAAGCGTTGATTTGGCTTGACAATTTAGAGCGCAAATTGCCCGTGCTAGCTCCCTACATTTGGCTGAAGCGGGGACAAGCACAAGGGCTATTGGGTGAGACCAACGAGGCGATCACAAGTTGGCAAACCATTGCGGATCAGTATCCCGGTACACCTTATGCCGGGGAAGCGCTGTATCGTCTCGGCCAAGCTAGCGAATCTAGTGAATATTGGGATCAAGCGATCGTCGAGTTTCCGACTCATCCGCTGACTCATCAATTGGTACGAGAACGATTACTGGTTGACCTAGATAACGTAGACCTTCTCAAGTTTTTAGCGACTTATGATTCCGGCACCTGGGAAACACGCGCTATTCGCGATCGCTTAGTTGCGGAATTTAGCAATAAACTCAGCCCGGAGGATTGGGCTGTAATTGGGGCAGGCTATTGGGATAGTTGGGAATATGGCAAAGCCGCTGAAGCTTACCAAAACGCCCCAAAAACAGCAGAGAGCCTGTATCGACAAGCGCGGGGCTATCACATTGATAAACAACTTCCCCGAGCGCGAGAACTTTATCAGCAATTAATAGATGAATTTCCTGGAGCTAGTGACACAGGGCTTGGACTGAGGCGCTATGCCAGTATTTCTGAACCGGAGCTAGCTCTGACCCTCTTCGATCTGGCGATCGCAGACTTCCCTGAGCAAGCCGCAGCGGCCCTTGAAGAAAAAGGAGAATTACTGCAACAACGTAATCGCTTCCAGGCTAAACAAACTTTTGAGAAGTTGTTGGCAGACTACAGCGATAGTGAACCAGCAGCCGTGTATCGTTGGCAGCGGGCTCAGGCGTATGCCGAACAGGGTAATTTCAGCAAAGCTTGGGAGTGGGCCCGCTACGTAGCAACCGCCAATCCCGATAGTCCTTTGGCACCGAAAGCAATCTTTTGGGTGGGAAAATGGGCGAGTCGTCTAAATCAAACAGAAGCTGCGACGGTTGCATTTAATAAAATCCTCAGCAACTACCCTGAGTCCTACTACGCTTGGCGGGCAGCAACGATGTTGGGCTGGCGAGAAGTGGGCAATTTTGCCACTGTGGGACGCCTGCAGCCGGATATTGTCACCCCGGAGCAAACCGTCATCCCGCCTGCCGGTTCTGATGTTTTTCGAGAACTCTATCAGCTCGGTCAATATCCGGATGCCTGGCTCCTGTTCGAAGCAGAGATTGCCCTCAAGCCAGAGCTGACCGTTGCGGAAGAATTTACCGATGGTTTGCGGCTATTGCAGCGTCAGCGTTACCTTCAGGGCATTAACCAAATTTGGAATTTAAATAGTCGGGAGAGCCAGGAAGATCAAGCCGCCTGGCAAAAACTACGGCAGAGTATTTTTTATTGGCAGGGTCTATTTCCATTGCCTTATCAATCTGCGGTGGAGCAATGGTCACGACAGTATTCGCTCAATCCTTTGCTCGTTGCGGCTCTGATGCGCCAAGAATCTCGTTTTGAGAAAAATATTGAGTCTAGCGCTGGGGCGGTGGGTTTGATGCAAATCCTTCCCACTACGGCGGCCTGGGTGGCATCGCAAGTCCCCATAACGGATTATTCACTGCGTAACCCGGAGGACAACATGGTCTTGGGTACTTGGTATTTGGATTACACTCACCGGGAATATCAAAATAATTCTATGCTTGCAATCGCAAGTTACAACGCAGGCCCCGGCAATGTCGCTAGCTGGTTAGAGCGATATTCACTTCACGATTTGGATGAATTTGTCGAAGATATTCCTTTTCCTGAAACACAAAACTATGTCGAAACTGTTTTTGGAAATTACTGGAACTATCTGCGAATTTATAATCCTCAAATCGCCAAACGGCTTCAAGAACATGCGGCTGAATTATCTTCACAGACACCTGAATAGGCTCGCCGTCTCTAGTATTTTGACTTAGCTGAACGCTTCATTTAAGCGGATTTCAAGTCGGAATCATCTAACCAACGAGTCAAAATACCGATTGCTAAAACGAAATATATTCTTTGGGAAAACGTTTAATTTTCCCTCTCTCCGAAATGAGAAACGTTCTGGATGTAGAGTCCATAACTGCTTTGAATAACAGAACTTGGAAAAGTGTTAAGAACTTACGCAATTCCTAGAAAAAAGTTCCCTAACCCGATTAAGTTAGACATATCGAAGCATTAATACCACGCCAATGATGCAACCCAATTGGGTGACAGCAACTTCCTACTAGCAGCGGAAGAAAGCGAACTCAAGCACGGCGTATTTTTAATGTGTGATCAATCACAAGATTGGACTGAGAAATACGGATACTAGAATGGCTCACTTCAACTGGTTGAAAAATGTAAGAATCGGCACGGCGATAGCCATAATTACGACAGGGTTGGGATTAGGTTTATCTGTAAATGCTCAAACGCCCTCTTCCCAGATTTCTCAAGGGGTTTACCTGTATGGTCAATCTGCACAGCCCGAGCAATTAGGTAGTGAATATCTCGTCTTTCAGGTTCAAAATGATCGTGTTGTCGGGGCGTCTTACTATCCCCAGTCGGAATACGCGTGTTTTACGGGACGAATCTTGGGTGATCAATTGCAACTTCAAGTACAAGATCCTTACGAGCCAGACATTTTCAGCAGCTATGCGCTAGATATTTCCTTCGAAGACAGCTTTGTTGCAGGGACTGCGGTTCCTGAATTGTCTTTGATTGGTTACCGTGCTCTCGAAACGATTACCGCGAATGATAGGCGTCTGCTCGATTCTTGCTTAGATAGTCTGCCGTAAGTCTTCTGCTAACGCAGAGAAGACTATCGCTATTAGTAAAGGGATGGTCAGTGTGACTCGACGACGCGATCAAAATTAGGTCATGCTAGATGGACAGCCGCATTCTCAAGACTTGGGAAAAGTCAGGCTTTACCCATTGCAACGATTTCTGGTTATGACGCTTCAATTAGTTCCTATTTCGACCGCGCCAAAAACTTGGACTTGGCAAACTTTTTCGATTTGTTATCAACAAGTGGGTGAGCAGGGTCCACCGGTTGTTTTAGTTCACGGTTTTGGTGCCTCTTGGGGGCACTGGCGTAAAAATTTGCCCGCCTTAGGACAACATTATCGCTGCTATGCGATCGACCTTTTGGGTTTTGGCGGCTCCGCGAAACCCGATCCGAGCGATCCGGGCTACACTTTTGCAACCTGGGGAAGCCTATTACGAGATTTTTGCCAACAGGTTGTGGGGGAGCCCGCTTTTCTGATCGGCAATTCTATTGGTTGTATTGTCTCAATGCAAACTGCCGCAATTGCACCAGACTGGGTTCGAGGAGTTGGCGCACTTAACTGTTCATTACGACTGTTGCATGAGCGCAAACGAGCCGCGTTGCCCTGGTTTCGTCGAGTGGGTGCGCCGATTTTTCAGAAAATATTGACGAACAAGATCATTGGTAACTTTTTCTTCCAGCAAATCGCTACGCCGCGTACCGTTAAAAATGTTTTGCAGCAGGCTTATCAACGCACTGAAACCGTAACCGACGAGCTGGTGGAAATGTTGCTCAAACCCGCCAAAGATCCAGGTGCGGTCGATGTTTTTCTCGCGTTCACGGGCTATTCTCAAGGACCTTTGGCCGAAGATCTATTGCCTCAGCTAGCCTGTCCTGTTTTGTTTTTGTGGGGAGCGGATGATCCTTGGGAGCCCTTAGAACTGGGACAAAAGTTAGCGAGTTTTGCGGCGGTAGAAAAGTTCATTCCACTCCCGGGTTTGGGTCACTGCCCCCAAGATGAGGCGCCAGAAGTCGTCAATCCGCTGTTACTAGAGTGGCTAAATAGCCATACGCCTTAAACCTAGTCTGACAGTCTGACTATCTAGCCCCACCGTTCTGCTTTCAAGTCTCACCATTTAAAAGTTTTTTGGACTACACCTATCTCTTTTCCGAAGTAGCAACCGTCATCACTTTTGTGATCGCAACCAGAAAACTCAAAAGTTCTAAACATTTAACAGACCTCTTGCACGGACCCATTTGTTGGTGGGTAAAACCCATTAAAATCGTTCAAGTTTTCGATTCCTGCAAGAGGTCTAACCTTGCACATTGAGAAATAGCCAGCCAAGTCTTGTCGGTTTAGAACGATAGACTACAGGAGTTCTTCAGAGAAAGAACATTTTTTTCGGTAATTAAAAAGTTGACTAAATCTGCTGTTTATTCTGCTCGCCGAGTTGCCTGGCTAGCACTGAAAGACGTTCACCTCCGTCAGGCTTATGCAGACCTAGCCCTCGATAGACAACTTCGCAAGCAGCCAGCTAGCTTCAGAGCAGAAGACCGCGCCTTAGCGACGGAATTAGTTTATGGCACCGTTCGGCGGCAACGCACCCTGGATACGCTGATTGATCAACTCGGCAAACGCAAGGCCATTGAGCAACCGCCTGCCTTGCGGGTTGTTTTGCAGCTAGGGCTTTATCAACTACGCTATCTCAACCAGATTCCACCCCATGCGGCTGTTGCCGCAACGGTTGAGCTTGCCAAGCAGGTGGGTTTAAGCAAACTTTCTGGTGTCGTTAACGGCATGTTGCGGCAATATTTACGGCTTACTGCCAGCACCGCCGAACCGCTGATTCTCCCGGAATCCTGGACAGCTCGCCTCGCCATTCAAGAAAGCTTTCCGGATTGGCTCATCACCCATTGGAGCTCACAACTTTCGGAAACGGAAACCGTGGAATTGTGTCGTTGGTTTAACCAAGCACCAGCCCTCGATCTAAGGGTAAATCCTCTACGTGCCGAGCGGGAATCTGTTAATCAGTCGCTACGAGAGCGAGGGCTAAATTGTGAACCCATCCCTCACCTTCCTCAGGGACTACGTCTAAAGGGAAGGATCGGCAATATCCAGACGCTACCTGGCTACCGAGAGGGTCAGTGGTCCGTACAAGATGCTAGTGCGCAACTGGTGAGTCATCTAGTTGACCCTCAACCAGGTGAAACCATTGTGGACGCCTGCGCTGCCCCGGGGGGGAAAACAACACACCTTTCTGAACTGATGGGAAATAAAGGACGCGTATGGGGATGTGATTATTTACCTCAACGGCTTAAACACATTCAAACCAATCAAAAACGACTGCAACTTGATAATATTCGCACTCAACTTGGTGATAGTTGTGCGGTTAGAGATTTTGACCATCTTTGCGATCGCGTTTTGGTGGATGCGCCCTGTTCTGGCTTAGGGACACTTCACCGTCGTCCGGACATTCGTTGGCGGCAAACGCCCCAAAAGTTTGCGGAACTCAGTCAATTGCAGCTCAAATTAATTAACAATGCCGCCCGTTGGGTTAAGCCGAAAGGCATCTTAGTCTACTCGACCTGTACCCTTAATCCACAAGAAAATGAGGAGGTAGTAACGCGCTTTTTGCAAACCCATCCAGACTGGAGCTTGATCGCCTTTCCCCCGCAATTTCGGCAGTTCAGCTTTCAGGATAATTCGACCGGGACGCTAATACTTTGGCCCCAGCGTCAAGACCAAGATGGATTTTTTATCGCTCGTTTTCGCCGACAGGTAAAGGAAATTTCAGCCACGGGTGACACCAACTTTTAAGATGGAATCAGAAAAAAATAAAACTATTATTATTCTCACAGGCCGATGCAAGCTCAATCTAGAAATCAACTGTTACTTAAAATTTTGATTGGAGCTGCTTGGATTGATGGCGTTATTACCCGTGAAGAGCGGCGCTATCTCCATGACACTGCTATCGCTCACCACTTGGCCGAAGACCCTGAAATTAAATTGCTATTGTCTGAAATCAAGCCAGTCTCAGCGGCCCAATGCCATGGTTGGTTAGAGGAATACCTCGGTCATCCGCATAGCCAATCGGATTATCAAAAGCTACTTGAATCTATTAGCGCCTTAATCTATAGCGATGGGGATGTGGATACGCGCGAAGCAGAACTACTTAACCGATTACAGAGGGTTCAGGATGCCGCTCCCAACTCCCAAAATATTTTTGATCGGCTATTAGGCATGATTCGAAAAGTTTACCAAGAAGCGGTCGCGGACCAAGGCTAACGATTTTCTCATTCCTCCAATCCCCTGTCTCGTCTTGCTTAGTCCTGGCAAGGGAAGAAAAGTTAATAATCAATCTGATTAACTTGGTGAGAAACGTTAACATAAGTTAATAACTTGTCTATCGCACCGATAGAGGTGTCCTTCCGTTATGAGCCAATCGAGGTGTTAGACGTGAACGATACCCAATATAAAAGTCCTGGATACCTCAATAGGAGGGGACCGACGTGAACAAAAACAATAAAAAGTGGCGCAATGCCGGGCTTTACTTGCTATTAGCCTTTGTCGTAATCGCCCTGGCTTCAGCCTTTTTCGACCGTGAGCAACAAACTCAGCAAATCTGGAAGTACAGCACGCTGATTAACAATGTTCAAAATGAGCAGGTGGAAACCATTAGCGTAAGCGCCGATCGAACAGAGGCAATCGCAACTGCCCAAGACGGAACTCTATATAAAGTTTACTTGCCCAAAGATCCCCAATTCATCGATATTCTGACTAAAAATGGTGTGGACATCATGGTTCAGCCTCAGAGTGATGGAGGTTTGTGGTGGCGCGCGTTGGGCAGCCTTTTCTTACCGATTTTGCTCTTGGTTGGTCTCTTTTTCTTGCTCCGTCGTGCCCAGAGCGGTCCGGGCTCACAGGCCATGAATTTTGGCAAGTCTAAAGCTCGCGTCCAGATGGAGCCCCAGACTCAGGTTACCTTCAGCGATGTGGCGGGCATTGAGCAAGCCAAGCTTGAACTGAACGAAGTTGTTGACTTCTTGAAGAACGCTGATCGCTTTACCGCCATTGGAGCCAAGATTCCGAAGGGCGTTCTCTTGGTCGGCCCTCCGGGAACGGGCAAAACCCTTTTAGCGAAGGCTGTCGCGGGAGAAGCCGGCGTCCCATTCTTCTCGATTTCGGGTTCTGAATTCGTTGAAATGTTCGTGGGTGTCGGTGCCTCCCGGGTCCGTGATTTGTTCGAGCAGGCGAAGACTAATGCGCCTTGTATCGTCTTTATCGATGAGATTGACGCAGTCGGTCGTCAGCGTGGTGCTGGTCTTGGCGGTGGGAACGATGAACGTGAGCAAACTCTGAACCAGCTACTTACTGAGATGGATGGTTTTGAGGGGAATACAGGCATTATCATCATCGCTGCGACTAACCGCCCGGATGTTTTGGATGCAGCCTTGCTGCGCCCCGGTCGTTTTGATCGCCAGGTTGTTGTTGATCGTCCCGATTACGCGGGTCGTCAAGAAATTCTCAATGTTCACGCCCGTGGGAAGAGTCTTTCTCAGGATGTGGATCTCGACAAAATTGCGCGTCGAACGCCTGGTTTTACAGGTGCTGATCTGTCCAACCTGCTGAATGAGTCTGCGATTTTGGCAGCCCGTCGTAATTTGACTGAAATTTCGATGGACGAAATCAACGACGCAATTGATCGTGTATTGGCGGGTCCAGAGAAAAAGAATCGCGTCATGAGCGAGAAGCGCAAAACTTTGGTCGCGTATCATGAAGCGGGCCATGCTCTGATTGGTGCATTAATGCCAGATTATGACCCTGTGCAGAAAATCAGTATTATTCCCCGTGGTCAAGCCGGTGGTTTGACTTGGTTTACACCCAGTGAGGATCGCATGGAGTCAGGGCTTTATTCCCGCTCCTATTTGCAAAACCAGATGGCCGTTGCCTTGGGTGGTCGTATTGCGGAAGAAATTATCTTCGGTGATGAAGAAGTCACTACAGGTGCTTCTAACGATTTGCAGCAGGTTGCTCAAGTTGCCCGCCAGATGATTACTCGCTTTGGGATGAGTGACCGCCTGGGTCCCGTTGCGTTGGGTCGTCAAAGCGGTAACGTATTCCTCGGTCGGGATATTGCCTCCGACCGCGACTTCTCTGATGAAACGGCCTCTGCCATTGATGAGGAAGTTCGTAGTCTTGTGGATCAGGCCTATCGCCGCGCGAAGGATGTATTGCTCACTAACCGCAAAGTCTTGGATCTCATCGCTGAGCAACTAATCGAAAAAGAAACCGTTGATTCCGAAGAGTTGCAAAACATCTTGGCTACCAACGAAGTCAAAATGGCGGCAATGGCTTAGGTATCTAGCTTCTAGTTGAGTTAGAAGCTGAAATTTTGAGCATCCCAGTTCGGGATGCTCTTTTTTATGGAAGACAAACCTAGGCCAATGCCGGATAGTCGGTATAACCCACCTCTGCGTTATCACCGTCATCGCTATACTTTCCGTAAAAAGTTGATGGATTTGGCTCATTGAGCGGAGCACCTAATTCAAAACGCTTTGGTAAATCGGGATTCGCCAAAAACTTGCGAGCAAACGACACTAGAGACGCTTGCCCTTTTGCGATCGCAGAACTTGCAGATTCTTTATCAAACCCACCGTTGGCCATCACAGCCCCTGTGACCTGCGGTCCAAAGGTATCTATGACTGGGCGAATGACATCACGAGTAGCCAGGTCTTGCTCATTGGGCTCCATAAGATGGATGTAGGCCAGATTGAACGAGTTGAGTGCTTGAATCGCGCCCGAAAAAGTCGCTAAAGGATCGCTGTCCTGCATCCCGTGAAACGTATTGCTCGGAGAGAGTTTGATGCCGACTCGATCGCCGCCCCAAACCTTGCAAACCGCCGTCACGACTTCTGTCAAGAAGCGCAGACGATTTTCTAAAGAACCGCCGTATTTATCCGTGCGTTGATTGGAAACGTCCTGCAAAAATTGATCAATTAGATAGCCAAAAGCGCCATGGATTTCCACGCCATCAAACCCAGCCGCTTGAGCATTTTGGGCGGCTTTGCCGAATTGTTTAACCGTACGCATAATTTCCGGAAGCCGCATTTCTCGGGGCTTCTCCAGGGGAACTTTTCCGATGGGGGTATAGACAGACCCCTCTGCCGGAATCGCACTGGGCGCAATGGGCAAGGCTTCATCGAGAAGAGACGAATGGGCCACTCGACCACAGTGCCAGATTTGCAGAAAAATACGCCCCCCGCGACCATGCACAGCTGTCGTAATGTTTTTCCAGGCTTCAATCTGGGTTGCGTTGTAAATCCCCGGCACGTAAAGATATCCATGGCTCAAGGAGCCCACCATGGTGCACTCCGTAATAATCAGACCGGCGGTGGCTCTTTGGGCATAGTATTCAGCCATGACTGCCGTGGGCGTACCGTTATTCTGGGCCCGGAGCCGCGTCATGGGACCCATCACAATGCGATTTGGTAACTCGAGATCACCTAGTTTAATGGGGGTGAATAAGTCGGCCGTCATAGAGAATGAATTCCGAAATTGTGAGCAGTGCTAAGCAATATAGCCTTTGCCAGACCGCTTAGGGCCCTTCTAATTTTGGGTTGCCTAATTCTAAAGCTTTGTAGCACACAGCAGCCCCTTTACGAAGGAGGCTGCTGCTATATCCTACGGAGTTGAGAGATTTTGAACAATTGGGATCGCAAAGTTAACCGCTTTAGGGACTTAGCGAGAAAAAGCCAAAGCCGATAGATGTACTTGCCGGTAGAATGTAAAAGACTCTTAACAAAACCTTGAGCTGAAGCCAATTTTTGGACAGTCTTTGGGACGGATGAGTTGTTAGTTTGTGACACGCAATTCTATGACACCCACCGGTATAGATTTACAAGGAAGTTTTCTACAGACTCTGACAGATTTGGGGGTTCCCCAGGGCACAGCTAAAGCCCTGTGGGTTCCCCTTCCTATCGTGCTGATGATTATCAGTGCGACTGTCGGCGTCTTGGTCGTCGTTTGGTTAGAAAGAAAAATCTCTGCGGCTGCACAGCAGCGAGTTGGTCCTGAATATGCGGGACCTCTAGGCGTTCTTCAGCCCGTCGCAGACGGTATCAAGCTCGTTTTTAAAGAAGACGTCATTCCATCCAAGGCGGACCCAATTTTATTTACATTGGGGCCTGCCATTGTGGTCATTCCGGTGTTCTTGTCCTATTTAATTGTGCCTTTTGGACAGAATCTCGTAATTACGGACTTAAACGTGGGAATCTTCCTGTGGATTTCTCTGTCCAGCATTACGCCTATTGGATTGTTGATGGCGGGCTACTCCTCTAACAATAAGTACTCGCTACTGGGGGGTCTTCGGGCTGCTGCGCAATCGATTAGCTACGAAATACCTTTGGCGTTAGCTGTATTGGCCGTCGTCATGATGTCGAACAGCCTCAGTACTATCGATATTGTTGATCAGCAGTCAGGTTTAGGGATTTTAGGCTGGAATGTCTGGCGTCAACCCCTAGGATTTTTAATTTTCTGGATTGCAGCCTTAGCTGAATGTGAGCGTTTACCGTTCGACTTACCGGAAGCCGAGGAGGAGCTCGTCGCAGGTTATCAGACTGAATATGCGGGCATGAAGTTTGGGCTTTTTTATGTCGGTTCTTACGTCAACTTAGTTTTATCGGCCCTAATTTTTGCCATTCTGTATTTAGGCGGTTGGGAGTCTCCGCTTCCGGTTGACCGCCTCGCTGGCTTGATCGGAGTTCCGGAATCTACGCCTTGGTTGCAGGTAATCACGGCTTCCCTCGGTATCATCATGACGGTTTTAAAGGCTTACTTTTTGGTCTTCATCGCTGTACTGCTCCGCTGGACCGTACCCCGAGTTCGTATTGACCAACTATTGGATTTAGGTTGGAAATTTTTATTACCCGTAGCCTTGGCTAACTTGCTAATAACTGCTGCCTTGAAGATTACCTTCCCGGCATTTTTCGGCGGTTAATCGCATTTGTCTTTGCTTTATCCCCTAATTCAGTGAGTGAACTCAGCCATGTTTAACATTCTCAAACAGGTTGGCGACTATGCCAAAACCAGCTTTCAAGCCGCGAAATATATTGGCCAGGGTCTATCCGTTACCTTCGACCATATGAGCCGCCGCCCAGTTACAGTTCAGTATCCATACGAAAAGCTCATCCCTTCTGAGCGCTATCGGGGACGAATTCACTTTGAATTTGATAAGTGCATCGCTTGTGAAGTCTGCGTTCGCGTCTGTCCTATCAATCTGCCCGTCGTGGATTGGGAATTTAATCGAAAAATCAAGAAAAAAACGCTGAAGCATTACAGCATAGATTTTGGGGTTTGTATTTTCTGCGGTAACTGTGTTGAGTACTGTCCAACGAATTGCCTCTCCATGACCGAAGAATACGAGCTTTCGTCCTACGATCGTCACGAGCTGAACTATGACAACGTAGCCTTAGGTCGCTTGCCTTACAAAGTCACCCAAGATCCAATGGTGACGCCATTGCGAGAGTTTGGTTACTTGCCCAAGGGGGTCATTGATGGGCACGATCTGCCGGCAGGTAGTCAGCGAGCGGGAGAGCATCCGCAAGATATTCTGGCAAAACTTCAAGCCGAAAAAGAAAGCAGTGAAGCGAAAGTAGAAACTTCGGCCTAGTCACAATGCGATAATCTGAGATGGCACAGCAGTCAGTGAGGTAATTAAACGTGGATTTAGCCCAGGGCGTACAACTCGTATCCTTCGGGATTCTGTCAATACTTATGGTCGGCGCTGCCCTTGGCGTGGTCCTGTTTGAGAACATCGTTTATTCAGCGTTTCTGTTGGGCGGCGTTTTCATGAGTATTTCGGGACTCTATATTCTTCTAAATGCTGACTTTGTCGCAGCTGCTCAAATCCTGATTTATGTGGGCGCTGTCAATGTTCTAATTTTGTTCGCCATCATGTTGGTGAACAAGCGACAAGCCTATGCGGCTGTGGCTGGACGGATTTTTCGGCAGGTGACGACTGGGATTGTTTGCATCGGACTGTTTGCTTTGTTGGGGACTATGGTGATGGCAACTCCTTGGGCAGTCGTGAGCAATCCGGCGCCGGAAAGCACGATTGTGGAGATGGGGAAGCATTTTTTCAGCGACTATCTCTTGCCGTTTGAGTTAGCGTCAGTGCTGTTGTTAATGGCGATGGTGGGCGCGATTATTTTGGCGCGTCGAGATTTGATTCCCGATTTTGTAAAGGCTGATGATGACCCGGGTAAGCCTGAGGCGTTAATGTTGCCTGAGCGACCCCGTGAGTTGGCGGGTCTTTCAGATTCATCGAATACGTAAGCGGCTTTAGTGATAGGAGCAAAAATTGATGCAGTTAGAATATTTTTTATTACTCGCCGCCGCCCTGTTTTGTATTGGGATTTATGGATTGGTGACCAGCCGAAACGCTGTTCGAGTCTTGATGTCGATTGAGTTGATGCTAAATGCCGTCAATCTGAATTTGATGGGTTTTTCAAATTTTATTGATGGCACCGAGATCAAAGGTCAGGTTTTTACGGTATTTGTGATTACAGTTGCCGCCGCCGAAGCAGCAGTTGGTCTAGCGATTGTGTTGGCAATTTATCGTAACCGCGACACTATCGACATGGAACAGTTTAATTTGCTCAAGTGGTAGAAAATAGTAAGTTCTAAATCAATGCAAAGCTCCTTGGTGGGAGCTTTTTTTCGTGCAATATGCGAAACTTAATTCTTGGATGGAATTGCGGAAAGTCTTGAGCAGAATACCTCGTTCATCCTGTTGACTGTTGATTACGCTGTTCTCGTTCAATAGCTGGGGACAGAAAAAGCAGATGTTTTGGTTTTGCTTAGGCACCTGAGTATATCGTTGATTCTGAGTTTTTTAACCGACTAAGTCTTATAGCACACCATCCCCTTTGATGAAAATGATAGCTGCCGTATTGGCATATTGATTTTACGGAAACAAAAAAACCTCCGATGAATCGGAGGATAGAGAGATGAACACGATACATGTTGAAATGTTGGCGGTTAGTCATGGATGCCACGATACTTAAGAGCCAAGCTTTTGGTACGAGGCGCCTATCGCACAGTGCTTTCAGTGGCTGACCCCATAAAGCGCCGGGTTACTTTCTTTTCAACAATTCCTTCCACCACTGAATTTGTATAGTTATAAGACTGTCCCAAGAATTGTAATCGCGTAATAGTCATTAACCTCTTGTTGTGTGTTTAATAAGTCAATTCGCTCTCAACGCTCTCGTTCGAGCCGTTTCGTTTGGCTCATATCAATACTTTAGGTATGGCCTAACTCCAAAACAGCTCCATCTCGGAATACAGTTTTCCAATTTTGGAAAACAGGTAGTGCCGCTAAGAAAAAGAACACTTTAAACCCTATTCCCATCAAGCCTGGGGACTTTTAGGGAAGGCGCTACCTCGACAAAAGCTGTCTAAAAATACTCTAACGAGCTAATAGCTGCCGCGTTTCCCTAGCGGCAATTCTCATTGCTTTCTCCGGCGCAAGACTGCCCACGATCGCAGCACTCAAATATCGCTGCAAAATATCGGAGGCTTGAGCGTATTGGGCTATCGGCGGACGTAACACTGAACTCTCGACGACGGATAGTAAGTCTGGGTAATAGGGAAACTTAGCGACAATCTCCGGATCGTTAAACAGCGCCCAGCGACTGGGGACATAGCCAGTCTCTATGACAAACTTCTTTTGCGAGGCCGCACTGCTCATAAATTTGACCACCTCCCAGGCGGCCTCTGGATGCTTGGTAGATTGGGCAATTCCCAAACCCCAGCCGCCCAAACAAGCCCCACTCGCCTGACCGGGCTGGCTTACCATCGGTTTAATTGCAAATTTCCCTGCGATCGCAGAATCTGGCTGGGAGGCTAATTCATAAACGTAGGGCCAATTTCGCAAAAATGTGGCGTCTCCACTTTGAAATAACCGTCTGGTTTCTTCTTCCGCGTAAGTGGTAACGCCAGGGGGTGAAATCCCCTCAGTCACGGTTCTTCGCAAAAATTCTACTGCTGCGATCGCATTGGGTTGATCGAGTCCGACTTCTAAGGTGCCTGGGTCGACCCAAAATGCACCAAAGCCTTGAAGGATTTCAACGAACATGGCGGACAATCCCTCATATTGCTTCCCTTGCCAGAGATATCCCCAAGGAACCCGGCCCTCGCTCTGTAATTTTGCGGATATCTCCATGAGCTCTTGGAAAGTTTCCGGTGGCTCAGCTCCAATGTCTTCGAGCAAATCGGTGCGATAGTAAAGCATCCCCGCATCCGAGCGAAACGGCATGCGATAGAGTTTTCCTTGATAAGAACCGCCCGCCACATCACCCGCTAAAAATTCTGGCAACAACTCTGAGTTGCTTGTCTCTGCCTCTAAAAATTCATTTAGTGATCGCAACCAGCCTGCCGCTGCAAATTTCGGCACCCAGACGATGTCCATATAAACTAGGTCATACGGAGAATTCCCAAGCAAAAACGAAGTTGTATAGAGATCTTGCACTTGATCGGAAGCGTTCGGTCCCTCTATGACTTCTAGCCGAATATTGTCATGCTCTGAGTTGAATTGCGAAACCAGGGATTCCCATTGGGCTTTCTCCAGCGCCTGCATTAGCACGGACACCGTCACTACAGGCTGAGCCAGCAATCGCCAAGACAACAGGAATGCAAGTGCGATCACAGCGAGGACTGGCCAACGCCATTTTTTCCAGAACAACATGCTGATTTGGAGAGGAAACGATCGCTAAATAGCTTATCAAATCGCGTTTGCAATCTTGAGCCGACGATTAAATTTTACGCGGACTTGACGTATCCTCGCAGCTATAAAGAGTCAGTATTCACTCCAAAAAATGAATTGAGATTTTATTGATCAATTACCGGGTTTGCAGACGTTGTAATCTTCGTGAGAAATTACCGCTTGAGGTAAAACGGCAGTGCCTAAATCCTGGCAAAGAAGACGATAGTTTCGGGTCACAGGAATACTAATTACTGAACGATCATGGCGTAATCTTTTGCCACGAAAATCACGATAGGTCTGCGCTCCTTGGAGTGCATTAATGATTCTGCGGGCTTTTAGAACGACATTTCTAGGCAGTGCGGAGAGGTCAATTAAGTCTTCCTCAAATGTTGACTTCCATTGTCTCTTTAGACTTATTTTTTGTTCTCTTAGCGCATTTTCATGAGCACAGCGGTGACATTTTTGACCATATCCTTTGTGTCCACAGGGAAATTCTTTTTTTCGCTTAGGCATGATATTTCTCAAGATAGACGAAAGAAATTACTCACGCATATAGGCTCCAGCTTTGATTGCTCAACAGACTCACTCAGCTTGAGTTAGGAGCGAAAATGGGTGATACCCAATACATACCATTTGTCTTTTTGAGCACCTGTGATCATAGATACCATCTGTTAACAAAATCAATATTTTATGGGTTAAATCCAACTAAATAAAGGTGAATTAGTCAATAAAAGTAATCAATTTATCAGTCTGGTTGGATTGAGCATCATGTTGATTT
>JBCDHF010000035.1:0-17097 GCA_038750375.1 Cyanobacteria bacterium P01_H01_bin.15 | reverse complement strand
CTATATTCCGGGTCTTAATTCGAACCCTTCAGAGTCAGCACCTGATAATCTAACCTGGCGTCAACATTTCTCACAAAATTTTGACAAGATTTGTTTTGCGATCGCCTGTGGCTACTGTTTAGGAGTCTTATGGCTACTTCAGCGTCATTTTCTTTTAATAGAAACGCCCCTAAAAGCGGTCTCAACTGAAATAGAGCCGACTTCGCTCACCGATTCTCCATTAACCATGCCCCTATCAACTGCTAATGACACCACCTCAAATCAGTCTTTGACCGCTACGTTACCAAGCGAATATTACGAGCCGGTTCTTCCTCCTCGTGAATTGCCCGATCTTCCCATCGCTGTCTTGCCGACACCACCTGCGCTACCAGAAACGCTACAGATATCACAGTCAATTAAGACTCAAGTGAAAACTGTCGTTCCCGCTCAACCGGCAGTAGCGAAGTCAGCCCGTCCGACCCCGCCGCCCTTACCTCCGGCCTCTGTCGCGAATAATCCGCTACCATTACCTCCGGTTAGTGATACATCCGCACTCCCCCCACCGCCGCCTTTACCTCCGCTTCCAACCGAAGTACCGGCATTCTCTCAACCAGACTTGACGGTTCCCACAACTTCTGCCTCTGCGCTCCCTTCATCCGCCAGTTCACCTGTGCCCTCAAAAACGCGTTTGGTTGGATTAATGGCGATGAGCGATGAAGTTGTCGCCATCATTGAAGTCAATGGTCAGTCTGAGCAATTTAAAGCAGGTCAGAATGTAGGTCCTACGGGCTGGCAAATTCTGTCGGCAACGCCTGACCAAGTTACGATTAGCCGAGGAAATCAAACTCGCTCAGTTTCAGTTGGTCAGGATTTTTAAAACGGTCAATTAGTCCAGCTTTGCGCTGAAGACAAATTCATGGGCTTTTTTGAAGAGCTAGAGGACTTTTTGTCCGCTCGCTTAGATGATTATCTAGCGAAAAATCCGGAGCTTGCGCAGCAAGTCCTGGCTGAACAGATTCAGGAGCATTTAACAGATACCAATACTCAAATTCAAGGACTTCAGACCGAACAAACTCGTCTAGAGACTGAGATTTTGCAGTTAGCGGAAGACATCAAACGCTGGCATCAACGAGTTGAGCTAGCGAGACAAGCAGGGGAGCATGATTTAGCGGGCAGAGCCCAAGAAAGAGAAGAACAACTATTGCGCAATGGCAGTCAATTATGGGGACAAATGACAGGAGTCAAGACGCGGTTGGCCCAATCGGAAATGCTGCGAGAACAGTTGCAGGCTAAGCTTCAGGAACTGTCGCAATCGGTTTCTCGCCCCGAGCCTTCAGCCACTTCACCGCCACCATTGGACGATTTAGATGAAACTTTCGAACAGTGGGAAATGAACCAAGAACTTGAGCGGCTAAAGCGAAATCTCTAGTCATGGCTCGGAGTCGACTGATATGGATGTTTAGTGCCCTATAGTCAAAAAAAGTAGACCTCTGGTCTATGTGTTCAGCGAATTCGTTGATTCGAGGGCTTAGGGTTGTATTCATGGACCAATGCTTTAATTTGCTGAATAAGCGCTTTGCGATCACATAGGCGAGCAGTTAGTAGCAGTGAGTCTAGAGCGGGTTTTAATTCTTCCCAACTCAGGTAATGCTCGAAGGCAGAGAAAATTTTCGGATGTCGTGTCGGTTGGCTGCTTTTGCCATCAATTAATAACTCTTCGTAAAGTTTTTCACCCGGGCGTAAGCCGGTGATTTGAACATCGATATCTTGAAAGGGAATCAGTCCACTCAAGCGAATCATTTGAATTGCCAAGTCATAAATGCGGATCGGGTCTCCCATATCCAGAAGAAAAACTTCTCCGCCTTTGGCTAACGCGCCAGCTTGGATGACGAGCCTGACCGCTTCCGGAATTGACATAAAGTATCGAGTGATTTCGGGATGGGTCACCGTAATGGGCTTACCTTCAGCGATTTGATTGCGGAAACGCGGAACGACTGAGCCGCTACTATCGAGGACGTTACCAAAACGAACCAGGGCGAAGCGTGGGCGGTCGGTCATTTGCTGATGGGCTAATGCTTGAATTGTCAGCTCAGCAATTCGCTTGCTAGCACCCATTACATTCGTGGGTCGAACCGCCTTATCCGTAGAAATGAGGACAAAATTTTTGACTTGGGCTGCGATCGCACATTGAGCAGTTATTAGAGTGCCGAATACATTGTTATAAACTCCTTGATTGGGATTCATTTCAACCATGGGAACATGCTTGTACGCCGCCGCATGGTAAACCGTCTCAATCTGATGAGTCCGCATCGCCGCCAACAAGCTTTGCTCATCAGTCACGCTCCCTAAGCAAGCATGAATAATTATATCAGGGTGATTTTCTCGCAGTTCTAAATCAATATTGTAAAGAGAAAACTCGCTGAGTTCAAACAAGACCAAACAGCACGGTTCCAATTGCGCAATTTGTCGACAAAGCTCTGAACCAATTGAGCCCCCAGCGCCTGTCACTAATACAGCCCGGCCGGCAATGTTTATCGAAAGCAGTTGAGGATCGGGGGCAATCTCTTCTCGACCCAGTAGTTCCGTGACATCAATATTAGTTAGCTGGCTGATGCTCGCCTGCTCAGTTAACAGGGCTTTTAGGGAGGGAATCGTTTTAACTAAAACAGAATGTCCTTGTAATTCTTCGATTATTTCCTTTCTGCGGCTCTTGCCGACCGAGGGCATCGCGAGAACGACTAAGTCTACGCCTGGCTTATCCCGCAATTCGGCTAAAGCATGAGGGGGAAAAACAGGAACACCCTGAAGGGAATGCTCATGCAGCCCCGGATCGTCATCAATAAAACCAACCAAACGATAGTTGGGTTCGTTGAGAAGTGATGTTGCCAAACGAGAACCCGCAACGCCTGCCCCATAAATTAGACATCGCTGTGCCGGTTGTTGGGGAGCGTGTAGACCAAACTTGAGCTGCCGAAATAGCCAGTAGATTCCTAGACGACTGCCGACCACCAAGATAAGTGTCAACAGGGCGTCAATAAAGAGTACTGAACGGTGCAGCGGCAACCGAAATATGTAAAAAACCGTGATTTGGATACAGACACTGATCAACACAGCTTGGGCGGCCCAACTTAGAAATTCAACTCCTGTAAAGCGAAGAATTGGTCGGTATAGACCTTTCCATCTAAAAATGACGGACTTGATTATGATCAGCGCCAAAATCTGACCACTGAAGCGCTGCAACTCTACCGAAGGCCATGCGGAGCTGAAACGAAGGCAAAAAGCCAGGTAGATTGATACTGTGAACAAGAACCAGTCCACGCCCATAAGCAAGTAGCGCTTCGTTCTCCTCGGCAGAGACATGTAGAAAGAGAGAAGTGTCTCAAACAAAGAATATTTAACTGAGGCAAGCTTCTTGGGGTTCATGGGCATGGAGCAGTAAAAAATTGTTTAATTACGTCTGAAATGCATGAGGAAGAGGCTGGTCAGGAGTGATTCTTGCGAAAGAAGGCAAGGGCTTGGAGGAAAGAGATGCTCGGATAGCGACTAGCCATTCAACCGATCTAAGAGAACTTACCACTTAGCAGAAATTTCATAGAGGATATTGGATGTGCTCAAGAAAAGCTTAGCTTTACAGTTCCAAAGAAAAAATAACATTGCTTTAGGTTGTCTCATCGTCACAGGGGTGAAATAACCATGGATTTTTGACCCAATTGTTACTGTAATTGCCGATTTTTTTGAATCGGTCAGTAGAAGGGAGACCCTGGGAGGACAATAGTGCTGAATCCTTGTTTGCTGAAGCCAACCTAGTTTTGAGAAGCGCTTACACAGTTTGTTTGGCAGACTCTCTCAAACAGGAGATTTAACCGATATCGTTTGAAATAAGGGTTTCAAGTTTTGGCGGAATAGGGCTAATCAATGACTTTCGCCGGAAATTCTTCATTAGGATTCAATAGTTTGCAAACCGTAGATATACCAACACCCTGAAAAGAGCTTAGTCCTAAATTTCGGCAGGTTTAATCATCATTTGGAGAGACAGTTTGGTTCTCAGTGAACATTATCCTTTGTCATCAAACCGCTGACTTTGACACGCTGGGAGCAGCGGTGGGTTTAGCGAGCTTATTGTCGGATTCCCGTATTGTCCTAGCGGGAGGCGCTCATGCCCGGGTCAAAGATTTTTTGCGACTTTATCGCGATCATTTGCCTCTAATCGAGCGCAAGAGTGTTCAAGCGAGCTCGATTCAACAAATTTTTGTGGTGGACACCCAGTTGCAGGCTCGGTTGGGCACAACCTCCAATTGGCTAGATTTGCCCGGAGTAAACGTTACCGTCATTGATCATCACCTCCACGCACCATCTGATATTCAGGCCAGTAGCCGCCAGGTGGAGTCGGTGGGAGCAGCAACGACTTTAGTTGTGGAAAAGTTAATCAAAGCCTCCGTTCAGCCATCGATAGAACAGGCTATAGCCATGGCGCTTGGCATTCACACAGATACGGGCTCATTAACTTACCCTCAAACCACTCTTCGAGATGCCAAAGCGTTAACTTGGCTGCTGGAGCAGGGAGCTTATCCGTCTGTGATCGCATATTTTTTGCAACCTCGCTTAGGAGAACAACTGCAAGAATTACTCACTGAGGCATTGAATCATCTTCAGACCCAAGTCCATGCGGGTTACAAAATCGCTTGGGTGGGATTAGAGTCTCCCGAATTTGTACCTGATCTATCGACAGTCACAGAGCAACTCCGAGAGTTGACGGCAAGTGATGCTCTATTTCTAGGGCATTGCTATAAGCGTCACGGTCAATTCTGTTTATCTCTGATCGGGCGGTCAAATATTCCACAAACCAATCTGGCGGAATTGTTAGCAAATTACGGGGGCGGTGGACATCCGGCTGCAGCCGCCGGAACCTTCCCAATTTCTCACTCGACTAAAATGCCCGGTATTTTACATGCCCTGACAGAAAAACTATTAACGCAAATTCCGCGATCACAAACGGCACAAGAGCTAATGTCGGCGCCCGTCCGAACAATTGCGCCAACCCTTTCAATCGCGGAGACTCGCCGACTCATTTTGCGTTACGGTCATGCGGGATTTCCGGTCGTGGACAACGACTGTCTCATTGGCATTATCTCCCGCCGAGATTTAGATCTGGCTGAACATCATGGCTTCCAAGACTTTCCCGTCAAGGGTTTCATGAGTCAGAACGTAAAGACCGTTACCCCCGATACGCCATTATCGGTTCTGCAAGAACTGATGGGGACCTATGACATTGGCCGCCTTCCCGTCTTAGCGAATGAGCGTCTGGTTGGTATCGTCACTCGTACTGATCTGATTCAGGCACTGTTTCCTGCCGCTTTAACAGATACAGAAAAACACATTTTGGCTGAATCGAGCAGTCTATTGCCGGCCGTTGAAAAAAATCTCCCCTCCGCGATTTGGTCGGTATTGCGTCTCTTGGCGACGCTGGCACAAGAACAAGGTTGGCATTTATATCTAGTTGGTGGGGGCGTTCGTGATTTATTGCTGACCCCCCCGACCCAAAAACTGCAATTACCCGACGTTGACCTCGTCGTAGATGGAGGAGTCAAACCGGCTGCGGTCGGTGCCGGCGTTAGTCTCGCGCAGGCACTTCAAAAACATTACCCGGCGGCTCAAGTTTCGGTGCATGGAGACTTTCAAACAGCAGCCATCAGTTGGCATCACTTTGCTCAGACTCAGCAACCGCTCTCAATTGACATTGCAACTGCCCGCACTGAGTTTTATCCTTACCCCGCCGCTAACCCAGAGGTAGTGCCCAGTTCGATTCGACAAGATCTGTACCGACGGGATTTTACAGTCAATGCGCTGGCTTTGCGACTCAGCGAACCGGAGGCAGGACTTATCTTGGATTACTTTGGCGGCGTCCAGGATCTTAGACAGGGATGGATTCGAGCTTTGCATCCCAATAGTTTCATTGAAGATCCGACTCGTATCTTTCGCGCTGTCCGCTTTGCCGTACGCTTGGGATTTTCACTCGAAACCCAAACTCGCTTTTGGATTGAAGGCGCACTCAAAAGTGGTGTTTATGAGCGTTCTCGGCACCGAAATGGCAGGGTTCCCGCCTTGGAATCTCGGCTAAAAGCCGAACTCAAAACAATTCTTTCTGCCGCCCACTGGATGCGATCGCTAAATTTGCTGGGAGAGCTTAACGCGCTGCAATGCATCCATCCTCAACTCAAGCTCACGCCTCAGCTTCATTGGCAGATTCGTTATCTTAGCCGCTGGTTGAAACGCTTAACTCTCGATGCGCCCCCTTGGCAGCTGCGCCTCGAGTTCCTAATAAATGAACTGGATTGCCTGATCGCATCAGAGGTAGCCCAGCGACTGCAACTACCCAAAGACGCCTTACAACGATTACCTCAGTTAGTCGTTGCGCGACGGAAAGGTCAATGCTTAACGAAAGGGATGATGACTAGCCATCTGTATGGAATTTTGCAAACTCAGCCGCCTCTGGTTTGGGTTTTAGTTGCCCCCATCCTGAATCCTTGGCAACGTCGTCAGATTTGGGAATATTTGACTCGCTGGCAGCCGCTGCCGCCTTTGCTAACCGGGGCTGAACTTAAGCAATTGGGGTATCGACCGGGACCCCAATTTAAAGTCATGTTGACAGCCCTTCGTTTTCAACAACTTGATCAGCATATTTGTGATCGCCCAGCCGCCATCGAATTTATCCAGCAGCACTTTCCCCTAGAGAATTAAGAAGCAAGATATAATTTGTTACGAAACTAATTAAAAATCATTGCTATGGATAATCCAGTATTGCAAGCTTTCTATATGGGTCGGGCCTTAGCGGAAGTCTTAACAGAGAAAGTCGAGGCTAATGTTGCTGAGGTTTTGAGTGAAGTGGGAAAATTTGACGCGGAGCAGCGCGAACGCCTCCGCCATTTCAAAGAAGAGGTTACAGCCAAGGCACAAGTACAGGCACAAAGTGCTCCGTCAACAGTTTCTGCTGTCTCTGACATGGCTAATCCTCAGGACCTACAAGCCGAGATTGACAATCTTCGGGCGGAAATTGCGCAGCTACGAGCCGAACTTAAAGGATTTGTTCCTTCCTGACTTCAATCTTTTTCTAGCCAAATATTTTTTTAATTGCCAACTCATTCACTTTGGAACTTGAGTGCCTGCCCTGTCCCCCCAGCCCGCCCCTAATCTAAAATCCTTGGCTCAATTCGAAACTAGCCCTTCTTCGCCTTTAGAGGCCGGTAAGTCTAGCTACCGATGGAACCAGGGACACTATTCTCGTAACCGTCGCCGGCTAGATATCTGGTTCTTTGTTTCGTCGCTTATTTTTCGGCTATGGCGCAATGGACAGAAGTGGACTTATGTTGGAGGGTTTACCCCTGAGAAATTAGCCGCCCGCCGTCTAGTCCAGGCCCGTTGGATACGAGAAAGTATTTTGGAGTTAGGGCCCACTTTTATCAAGGCTGGACAGCTATTCTCAACCAGAGCCGACCTATTTCCCAATGAATATGTTGATGAACTGTCAAAGTTACAGGACCGGGTGCCCGCGTTTTCTTATGAGCAGACGCTGAAAATTATTGAGGCAGACTTCGGAAAGCCAGTGAGCGAACTTTTTGCCAGCCTAGACCCCATTCCCCTAGCAGCGGCCAGTTTAGGTCAGGTTCACCGGGCTCAACTCCCCACGGGTGAAGACGTCGTTGTTAAGGTTCAGCGGCCTGGCTTGAAGGAACTATTCACCATTGACTTAGCTATTCTCAAGCGAATTGCACGTTATTTTCAGAACCATAAACGTTGGGGTAAAGGTCGAGACTGGCTAGGTATCTATGGTGAATGCAGCCGCATCCTCTGGGAAGAAACCGATTATTTAAACGAAGGACGGAACGCAGATACGTTTCGTCGTAATTTTCGAGACAGGGCCTGGGTTAAGGTTCCTAGGGTTTATTGGCGATATTCCTCTCCTCGTGTCCTCACACTGGAATATGTGCCCGGGATCAAAATCAGCCATTACGAAGCGCTTGAAGCAGCAGGGCTAGACCGCAAGCTGTTAGCGCGCTTCGGCGCTGAAGCTTATCTCCATCAGCTGCTTAATGATGGATTTTTTCATGCTGACCCCCATCCTGGCAACTTGGCGGTCGATCCCCCCACCGGCGCATTAATTTTCTATGACTTCGGTATGATGGGCCAGATCAAGAGTAATGTCCGTGAGAAACTGATGGACACTCTTTTTGGTATTGCAGACAAAGATGGTGACATGGTCGTGAGTTCCTTGATTGAACTCGGAGCGTTGCAGCCCACGGATGATATGGGTCCCGTTAGGCGCTCGGTTCAGTATATGCTGGACAATTTCATGGATCAGCCCTTTGAATCCCAATCAGTGGCAGCCATTAGTGAAGATCTTTACGAAATTGCTTATGACCAACCGTTTCGGTTTCCTGCAACCTTTACGTTTGTTATGCGGGCTTTTTCTACTCTTGAAGGTGTCGGTAAAGGTCTTGACCCCCAATTTAGCTTTATGGAGGTCGCGCAACCCTTTGCGATGGAACTTATGACTAACGGAAACACCTCAGACGGACAGACAATTCTCGATCAATTGGGTCGCCAAGCTGCTCAGGTTGGGACATCGGCTTTAGGTCTACCTCGTCGTATTGAAGATACCATTGACAAATTAGAGCGTGGCGATCTTAAGTTGCGGGTACGTTCGATTGAATCCGATCGCGTTTTACGCCGCCTTAGTGCGGTTCAAATCGGCACTAATTATACGCTTCTAACAAGTGCCTTCCTGCTATCGGCTACCTTGCTATGGGTCAATGGCTCCGTCATCGCGGCGGGGTTAGTCCTAATCGGCGCCACAGTGCCAGCACTAGCTTTGTTTCGGCTGTTGCGTAAATTGGATCGAATCGATCGAATGTATTAGGCTTCGCCCTATCCGTTACACTAACGGCTAGTTGTTTCGTTTTGTATGGCCCATGCTACGCGATTATGCCGGGGCGACTGATTGCGGCCTAGTCCGCGCCGTTAACCAAGACTCTTTATATCTAGATGAAGCGAATCGCTTCTTTATCGTTGCAGACGGCATGGGCGGCTATGCCGGCGGGCAAGAAGCAAGCAAAATAGCAGTTACAAAGGTTGTGGCTCATTTGGAAGCGTATTGGCAAAGCTCGCTGCCCATTGCCGATTTACTCAAGCAGGCTTGTTTCCGAGCCAATGAAGCTATCTTGAGAGATCAAGATAAACACCCTGAACGCCGCGATATGGGGACTACTATTACTGCGGTGGTTTTTCGTAATGATGAGGTTTGGTTTGCACAAGTCGGTGACTCACGCCTTTACCGATTTCAAGACAGCCAGTTAGAACAAATCACGCAAGATGATACCTGGGTTGCTCTGGCTCTAAATCTAGGAGAAATGACCCCTGAGCAGGCTAAAATTCATCCCTGGCGTCATGTACTCTCTAAATGTCTAGGGCGACAGGATTTATATGAGATTACTGTTCGACAGATACCATCTCTGCCCGGACAGCGGCTTATGCTTTGTAGCGATGGTTTAACTGAAGAGTTAAGTGACACTGATATCCAGACAATTTTATCCAAGAATCCCCCGCCAGAAATCGTGTCTCAACAATTAATTGAGGCGGCGAAAAAAGCGGGTGGCTCTGACAATATTACGGTCATTGTGATCGACCAAAAGAATTAAACGCATGGTAGATTTTTCCGATCTTCTACCCACTTTTCTGGCGACTCTGCGAGAAGGATTCGAAGCAGCCTTGGTGGTGGGAATCGTTATGGCTTGCCTTGAAAAGGCTGAGAAGCCCGTGCTTCGGCGATGGGTCGCGTTGGGTATTGGGGGCGGAATTTTGGCCAGCTGCGGAGTCGGGCTTATTTTGCGACAATCTTTACAGTCCTTAACTCAGGCAAATCATCTTTACGCGTCTGTGCTGAGTGAAGCCTTGGACGGGCTTTTTGCGCTGTTTGCGATCGCAATGTTGGCATGGATGCTCATTTGGATGACCCGTCAAGGAAATTCTTTAAAAACTGACGTTTCAGATATGATCACGTCAGCTCTAACCCACGATCAAGGCGCCGGGAAAGGGATATTTCTGCTGGTATTTATTGCAATACTGCGAGAAGGGTTTGAGATCGTATTATTTGTGTTAACTCAATTTGAGGCGGGTCTACGCTTGCCAACCATTGGCGCAATTCTCGGCTTAGCCTGCGCGGCTCTCCTCAGTTTTCTCCTTTTTCGCGTGGGTCTTCGGCTTGATATCAAGCGTTTTTTCCAAGTTATGGGCATCTTCTTGCTGCTCATTATCGGTGGATTGATAATTAGCGCTTTAAAGCATATTGATAGCGGAGCTTTCCTACTAAATCAGATAGAACCAACTTGGTCCCATCTCTGTTTAAGCAATAGCGACTCATGCTTGCTGGGTCTGCAAATTTGGAACGGCACAAACATCATGCCCGAGAGCCAATTTCCAGGCATTCTTCTCAAAACGCTTTTCGGCTATCGGGAGAATCTTTTCTTAGCCCAAGCTATCGCTTACGTTTTATTCATGGGTACAGTTGGCGGGCTTTATTGGCAGTTTCTCCAAGTATCAACGAGATCGACAAAACTGTTGTCCTCAGCCAACAAAGAGCCAGGTCAACTTACAAAATGAACTAGTCGTCCTGAGAGGTGGTGTCCATATCCTGAATTCCTTTCACAATTCGAGACAACTCGGTTTTTTCGTCAGCAGCGATGCGCGTTGGAGAACCGCTGATAATGCGCTCGTAGTTACGGAAAGAATCCTTGATCTCGGGTCCATCCTCAGAAATCGTGTATTCACGAATCCCTTTATCATGCCAGGAACCTCGCATCTTAAAGACATTGATTGCCCGAGACATTTCTCCCCGAATCTCAACATACTGCAACATAATAATCGTGTCAGTGATTGTCGAAATATGAGACTCAGTAATCGAATGAGATCCCATGAATTGGTCAGTTGTATTCGTAAAGAATCCCGTAATTTCTTCCTGCTTCGCGTAACCGGTCACACCAATCACAAACTGCCGAAAAGCATTGTTGGTGACCCCCCTAGCCATTGCAGATAGAGAATCAATTGCAATGCGCGCGGGCTTAAACTCTGTAATTTCCGACTTAATCATCTGCAAATGATCTTCTAGGCCTGCCGATTCAGGATAAGAGCACAATAATTTAAGTAAACCTTTACGCTCCATTTCTTCAAAATCGATGCCCCAAGAGGACGCGTTCCGGGAAAGCTGAGCCCGAGATTCTTCATAGGCAAATAGAATAGCTCGCTCTCCTTGGCGGCATCCCTCTTGCAAGAACTTACTAACCAAGAGCGTTTTTCCGGTTCCGGTTGCGCCCGTCGCCAAGATAATTGAATCTCGGAAAAAGCCGCCCCCGCACATATCATCTAGCGTTTTGATACCAGAAGAAATGCGATTATTTGAGGAGCGTTGAGTAAGACGCATGGCTCCGAGCGGGAAGATATTAATACCGTCATTGGTGATAGTAAAGGGATATTCTCCCTTCATGTGGGTAGTTCCGCGCAACTTAAGGATTTCAATGGTTCGTCGTCGGCGTTCACCCTCTAAAACATTACGAACAATCACTACATTGTCGGAAACAAACTCTTCAACCCCAAACCGGGCAATGGGCCCATACTCCTCCGTTCTTTCGGTCGTCATAATTGACGTCACCTGTAATCGCTTAAGTCGGGCCACCATCCGAAAAATTTCGCGTCGGACGACAGCCGCAGCGGCGTATTGCTGAAAGATAGCGGTAATGGAATCGAGCGAAACCAATTGAGCCTTATATTTACGTATCGCGTATTGAATTCGCTCAATCAATGCCGACAAATCAAAATTGCCCACGACCTCCTGCCCTTCTGGATCAGGGGATGCATCGAGAATGAAAAGCTTACCCTCATCGATTAGCTTTTGAAGATCCCAGCCGAAACTATAGGCATTCTGAATAATGTCACTAGGCGATTCTTCAAAGGTGACAAACAGTCCTGGCAGGTCAAAAAATTTGATCCCGTGGTACAGAAACTGAATTGCCAGCAGTGTTTTGCCCGTACCGGAGGTTCCGCTCACTAAGGTTGTGCGACCTTGAGGTAGTCCTCCATGACTAATTTCGTCAAACCCCTCAATCATCGTTCGATTTTTTCGAACGCCTTTGAGAGCAATATCCTCCTTATTCGTTGAGCGATCTTGAGGTTCTGTCATTATTGGCTACTTGCTCGAAACTAAATCCCTGAAACCTTAAATTAGTTTACGCTAGTGCCGCTTTTTGTTACGTTCTTTGAATTTTTTTACAGAAAAACTTGCTCTTATTCTGTCTCCGGCGCTTCATCATCCCGGATTTCATCATAGAGAAGATCAAGTCCAATTAAAACTTTTTCACGATCACTAAGATCACCAATAATTTTACGGACAGGCGGCGGCAGTATTTTTGAAAGAGTAGGGGTAGCCAATATTTTGTCTTCCTCAGCCAGCTGAGGATTCTTCAGAACGTCAATGACCTTCAAAGTGTAAACACCCTGAAAATCGTTCTCAAGAATCTCCTTTAACGTTTTGAGCGCACGAACAGAATTGCTCGTATTACCAGCGACATACAGTTTAAGAATATAGGCTCTTCTCGATTGGCTCATCACTAATTTGGGTCAAGGAGATCCAACATTTATCATAGAAGCCGTCGACTCAGGAATTGATTTGATCCAAATCATTTAAATATTGTCCAAAGGCTCCAATTCATCGGTTTCTCTTGGTACAGAACGGCGAAAAAGCTCACAAAGGTGGGCAATAACATCAATCAGGGCCAGTCGATAGTCCAGCAAGATCTCATCACTACGTCCCTCTAACTTCAGCTGCTGTGAAAACTCGTCTACCAACAGCATGTGCATCTCCAAAATTTTTGAAACTGAGATATCGGCAAAAAAAACTCTATTGACAAACCGATCAATTTGTCGATTCAGCTGAGGCTCCTCGGTGAAATAGGCCAAAATCAAGAGTCGATAATCATTGGCCAAACTTTTTAAAGTCCGGTCTTGTTGCGCGGGTGGGAGATTACGCAAAAAAAGAGCGGGGTCTCGCTTATAGAAAACGCCCACATAACTCAGCCGCTCCCGAAGTTTTTGTCCGAGCCGTTGCTGTTGTAAAATGAGCAGCTGATTTTGATCGAAAGCAGTTGAGAGGGTCTCTGACTCAGAAGGACCATCTGTTGAGCAATTAGGATTAAGGGCGAGAAATTGGGTAATAGCTTGCTGAATTGCTTGATGAAGGGCACTGACTCTATCAACGGGTAGCCTGACTTCACTGTGGTGATACCAGAAGTTGCCACCTACATAGGGCAGAGTCCTCGCGGATTCGGCAAGTGCGCCAGAAGGAGCAAATGTCTCCAGAATGACAGAGGGCAATAGAATCCCCTGTTTGGATAAATGCTGGAATGTAGGGATGATTTTCACATCAAATGAACAAATTAGACAGTCCATCTCTTCCAGTTCCTGCCTAGATAATTCGCAGAGGTCCACCAATTCAGACAAGACTTTCAGCTGATACCGTTCAGATGTCAAGGTTGCAGTGACGGCTGACAGAATCAGCTCGCTCGGAGCAAAGACAGAGACAAAGAGAGGAACAGTCAAAATCGAGATTGTGAGGCAGATGAAACAGCTTATCTTTCGTAAAAACTAACATTTATTGCAGCAGACTGAGAATTGTAAGTATTTGTTAGTTGGGAACGAGAGCCCGAAAGTAGCTTTCATAATAGGGGGGAGATTAGCGAGCCAGAGCTTGCGCAATATGCTCTGGCGCTGAAGCGCGTGTCTCGGGTCCCTTTGTCAAGACTTGGGTTGGTTTCGCATCGGTTAAAACTCTGTACTGTAAATGCGGTCAGTCGGAATTAGCCCGTTCAACAAGCATTTGTACTGGACTGGAACCGCTACTTTTTCGATTGTTTACAGTTGTTGAGCTGAGCAGATGCTATCTCCGCTCAGTCTTCAGATTAAGGATGGCCTGTGTCTTCAAAGGACGCTCATCCATAGCCCAATTGAAATGAAATGATTTTGAGCCAATTGACTCTCAGTGATTTTTTATTGACTGTCCCTCGCTGTCAAGTCAGAAATTGGGCGCGGTTAGATGCTCTTTGGTCTGAAGAAACCAACGGCATCATCGCCATTATTGATGCTCAAGATCACTTTCAGGGAATTATTCGAGCGGAAACCCATTTACGCAGTCTTTATCAGGAATCAAGCAAGCCTCTACATTACCCATCCCGGGCTGTTCTACAGGAACAGCTAGAGTCACTGCCCATTTGGTCAGCTGAATTGTCTGTGAACGAATGGATCCATGACCAGCGGGGTCAGGATTTTCCGCTAGGCGCCCTGGTGGATGAGCAAGGTCGTTTTCTGGGTTTAATTGATCGCGCTCAGTTGATGTCTGCGGTAATTGCAGAGCGACGCTCTTCAACAGTTACGAACTCATTCTCCTCTTTGTCGGGACTCACATCATCGTGGGGGTCCCTCTTGGATCTCTTGCCGTTGCCGTTGGCGTTCTCTGCCAGAGGAGGAGCCACTCCTTTGTTCAATCAGACTTGGCAGCATCATTTTGGTCAGTCATTGCCCTTAGCTGCAACCAAAGCATCTAGTAATTTAGGGCCGCTCCAGGATGCGAGGGAGCATCCAACCCACAACAGAAAGTCTCCGTCTTCGACATCCTCCTCCGATCCAGAGGGGCTGGAACTGATACCAGTCTGTGAACAGTTACCTCGCTGGGAACAGGCGTTAGTCTCACCGATTCACACCTTGTCGGCACTAGCAGACTCAACTTTTTTCACATCCAAAACTGGACCCACCTGGCAATTTATTCGTTTGCCATTGCGAAACACCCCCCACCCAAGTAGCGATTCCTTCTTGGAGCCAGCCGAGTTGATTTTGGCGTTGGATGTGACAGAGCAGCAACAGCTATACCAAGAGCTAGCTCTTAAAAATGCGAATTTAGCTCAACTCAATCGTCTCAAAGATGAGTTCCTTTCTTGTATTAGTCATGAACTCAAATCTCCTTTAACGGCTGTTGTCGGTCTTTCAAGCTTATTGAAAGAGCAGAAATTGGGAGAATTGAATCAGCGCCAAGTTCGCTATGCGTCACTCATTTACAACAGCGGTCACCACTTGATGAATTTAGTGAATGATTTGCTGGATTTGACACGTTTAGAGACGGGGCAACTCCAACTAACTTACGAGCCCATCAATGTGTCCGCCGCCTGTAAACGGACATATGAATTGTTGAAAGAAAAGCAGCACAACCCGAAAGTCGCCGAGATTGAGTTTTCCCTAGATATTGAGCCTGATTTAGTTTTTTTGGTGGCCGACGAACTGCGATTACGGCAGATGCTGGGGCATTTGTTGGATAACGCATTTAAATTTACGCCTGGGTCAGGTCAGGTCGGTTTACAGGTGCGACGCTGGCGCCATTGGGTGGCTTTTACAGTTTGGGATACAGGGATCGGGATTCCGATTGAATCACAGCATTTGATCTTTCAAAAATTTCAACAGCTGGAAAATCCCATGACTCGCCAGTATGAAGGAACAGGACTTGGTTTAGCTTTAACACAACGATTAGCAAAGGCCCACGGCGGGGATATCTTTTTTATTTCAATTCCGAATAAAGGTAGTGAATTTACATTACTACTGCCATCGAATCCTCACCGGGCTGCCTCAAGCAGTTCTCCTGGCGCAGAACCTGATTTTGTTTTGGTTGTGGAGGCGATTCCTCGCCACTTAGTTAGTTTAAATGAAACCTTAACATCCTTAGGCTATCGGGTTGTTATCGCCCGCTCTGGGACCGAAGCGTTGGAGAAATCCAGGCAATTGCAGCCCCAGGCAATCTTTTTGGATCCGCTGTTGCCTTTACTGTCGGGCTGGGATTTGCTCACCCTGCTCAAGTCAGATCCGCGCACTCGCTTTATGCAGGTATTTATCCTCGCGACGGATGCCAACAATTTGGCCGAATACGAGTCCCAAGGGGATGGGGTGCTCACCCTACCGGCTTCGACTCATGATTTGCGATCGCTGTTGGAAAAAGCGAGGCTAAATGCGTCTGCGATCGCAAACCGGGAATTGACGCTCTTGCGATTGCATATTCCTGCAGAGCAATCTAGCCCTCAAAATACAGAAAGGGTGGCGCAGGTAATGGGTTCGCGCAAAGCTGGCCCTTATCGGGAGAATCGTCATCGAATTTTGGAAGCTGATTCTTTAGAGCAGGCGGCCCTAATTTGCTGCGTTTGGCAGATAGACGTCGTGATTTTAGATGCGGTTTTATCAGAACCGTTCGTTTATCTAAGTCGCTACGCCAGTTTTGCGGAATTAGCTGAGCTGCCCTTGATTGTGATGGAATCGACTGCCATTGCCGCCGCCAATTCCTTGAAAAATTTATCAGTGTTTCCCTGTTTGCTTGAAAACACGCTTAATCCATCGGCTGATTTCTGGTCCGCCGTTCATATTGCAGCCGCAACCCAATCGCAAAGAGCTTGCTAGCCTCAAGCCCTCGACAATTTCAAAGATATTAATTCATGTTTTTAACTAGTAGGATGCGGCGGAGCTCCACGAAAACGCCTCTTTTCCCCGTACACCGTCCAGAATGGCTTCATCGAGACAGGCGCCCCTAAGATTAACTCCCTGGAGGTTGGCAAACCGAAGATTGGCACCGCGGAGATTAGCATGACTGAGATCCGCATTGGTGAAATTCGTTTGTACCAGGTTTGCGCCTCGCAGATTACTGCCAGCCAGTTGAGCATTACAGAAATCGGTGCGGGTCAGGTTGCTCCAACGTAGGTCAGCATCTGTTAACTGCGCGTCCTGCAAGTTGGCCTCTACGAGATAAGTACTGCCTAAGCGACATCTAACTAGTTTGGCACCCCGCAAATCGGCCTGGAAAAGATAGCTTTGTTGCAGTTGAGCTTCATAAAAAATTGCACCGCCCCCTTGACATTGACTTAGATTTGTTGCGATCAAGTCTGCTCCACTGAAATTCGCGCGACTGAGTTGCGCATTATTCAGCAGGGCACCCCTTAGATTAGCGGACTGAAAAAGGGTTGCGATCGCATTTACATTAATGTAAATGCG
>JBCDHF010000034.1:0-17119 GCA_038750375.1 Cyanobacteria bacterium P01_H01_bin.15 | reverse complement strand
GCGTTTTTGAGCGGCTGGACCGGCTATTTCACAGAGCTTTTGACGGGTGATTGTATCTGCCGTTTCAAACTCTTGACGACTCAATGCTAGCTGCAATTTTCGGTAATCAACGTTTTGTTCAGAGGGAAGCTCACTCAAAATACCGTCCGGGTATTTTTCGGCCAGAAAAGTTTGGACTGGCAGGGTTTCTACTTGAACTAAGGCTTGATAGGCAGCGCCAGCGACAATATCTGGCGATCGCGAAATGAGAAACGCTTGCAAAATCTCATGACCCGGAGTTTCAGCTTCGATTAATTTAGGAATAGCCGCCAATTGTTTTTTAGGAGAGGAGGCGGACAGTAGGGTTTGCTGAAGTTGTTCAAGCTCTGAGGATTGCGGGGCGATAGCGTCGCTCATGAAAGTTTTAATGTTCCAATGCTCCAACTATCCTAAGCTATCGTGCTTAAGGATTTTTATGACTCGTCCAATCTGCCATGCTTAACGCGTCAGTGTGCTTGAGGTTCTCAAAATCATTCTATTGAACTTAGTTGCTCCTTAATATGTTCATAATTTCGTAGCTAATCAGTGCCCACATAAAATGATCAGCCTGGCACTGAGAAAACTGAATTTTATTGATGTATTCGCGACGTTGCCTTTATATGCTGTTGTCTTATTTCCGCCGACTCAATGCCCATTTGTCTCGTCCTTATGTATCGATAAATCAAATGTGAATCCCACACAATATAAGCTAATGTCTTCTAGATAGGCTAATTTACGCATACTGTCGCCAATTTTTATGTACGAAAAGCTCTCTGCCCCTTCAGTTGGTGATCGCATCACGTTCGCAAACGGATTACCGAGCGTTCCGAATAATCCGATTATTCCGTTTATTCGCGGTGATGGGACAGGAGTTGATATCTGGCCAGCAACTCAGGCGGTAATCGATGCGGCCGTTAAAAAAGCTTACGGTGGTGAGCGCGAAATTGTTTGGTTCAAGGTGTATGCCGGAGATGAAGCTTGTGATGTTTACGGCACTTTTCAGTATTTGCCGGAAGATACCCTGCAAGCGATCCGGGAATATGGTGTTGCGATTAAAGGTCCGTTAACGACCCCCATCGGAGGTGGGATTCGTTCCCTGAATGTGGCGCTGCGTCAAATCAATGATCTGTACGCCTGTGTCAGGCCTTCTCGCTACTATCCCGGGACACCGTCTCCTCATAAAACGCCGGAAAAATTGGATGTCATTGTTTATCGAGAGAATACAGAAGACATTTATCTAGGTATTGAATGGGCCAAGGATACGGAAATTGGCCGCAAGCTTATCGATGTACTCAATAATGAGCTGATTCCCGCCACGCCAGAACATGGGTCTAAGCGTATTCCTCTCGATGCGGGGATTGGGATTAAGCCGATTAGCAAGACCGGTACACAGCGACTAGTCCGCCGAGCCATACAGCATGCTCTGCGGCTTCCCAAAGAGAAGCAGATGGTCACCTTAGTACATAAAGGGAACATCATGAAATACACCGAAGGGGCCTTTCGGGATTGGGGCTATGAACTGGCAACGGCGGAGTTTCGGGCTGAGTGCGTTACGGAACGAGAGTCTTGGATCTTAAGCAACCAAGACGGTGATTCTGCCTTGAGCGTTGAAGATAATGCGCGTTTAGTTGAACCGGGCTTTGATGAATTAACACCGGCCAAACAGCAAGAAATTATTCAGGAAGTGCAAAGTGTACTGGCCGAGATTGGCGAGACTCATGGTCAGGGTCAATGGCGAGACAAGATTATGGTGAACGACCGCATTGCCGATAGCATCTTTCAGCAAATTCAAACCCGGCCAGATGAGTACTCGATTTTAGCCACAATGAATCTCAATGTTGATTACTTGTCCGATGCAGCAGCAGCTATCGTTGGAGGCTTGGGAATGAGCCCGGGTGCCAATATTGGTGATCAGTGCGCCATTTTTGAGGCGACTCACGGGACGGCGCCGAAACATGCCGGCCTGGATCGTATTAATCCCGGATCGCTGATTTTGTCGGCAGTGATGATGCTAGAGTACCTTGGCTGGGGAAAGGCCGCTGATTTGATCAAAAATGGACTCGGCGCTGCGATCGCAGAACAACAGGTAACTTATGATTTGGCTCGCTTGCTGACCCCGCCGGTTGAACCGTTGAAATGTTCTGAGTTTGCGCAAGCGATTATTGACCGTTTTTAGCGCAGTGGCGGTTTAATCTCGAAAGCTCCAGCTAAATAGTGCCACTAATAGCAGCACAATTAGGGTGTGTTGTACGGTCTCCCAGCCTCGGACTAGATTTAAGGGCCAAAAGACCAGTAGTTTTGAGAAAAACCAGTTGGCGATCACCAATAAAACACTTAACAGGAACACCATGGATTAGCGCGGGGTGACTGACCACAGCCAAGGGTACGTTTCTTCTAAACGATAGAGTGCTGATAATTTTTCGCGATCCTCAGCCGTTGATCGATAAAGATAGATCGGTTCATAGTTATTCGCGATCGCAACGTCTGTTGCGAAATCAGCGCCCGGTGCAAGAACCTGTAGGGAAACCTCGGGATCGAGCAGGTGAGCGAGCGAAAAGACCCGACCGAGCTTATCGCTGGTTACGACTAGGGCTGCTGGCGTTTCGTTGATAATCTGAGCGATCACCGGATTATGGCGACTTTTGGCGTAGCTTTTATGCCACCACACGGGTATATGGGAACTGACTAGGATCGAGAGGATACCGCACACTGCCATCAGAGCTAGGATAATGCGCCAAAATTTGTGTTTGAGGTTCATCGCGCAGGCTGCTGCGATGGCAACTTGAATACCAAGATAAGCCGAAACCGCATAGCGAGTAATGGTAGAGCGTCGGCCACCTATCAGCAGATCGGGACCCAGTAGGGCGAGACCGGTGACTCCAGACAACGCCACCACAAAGAGCCAAATTTCAGGACGGGTGTGGCGAATTAAGAGATAAAAGCTTGTGATCGCCAGGGCGGCACTTAGATAATGCAACGGACTCCAAGGACTAATTCCTTGGTTGAAGTCAATCCAAATGCGACTGAGATTAAGACCCCAAAATAGCGGCAGAAATCCTTGGCGGGTGGTGGTCACAGACGCAGTATTGCCGGTGAAATCAGCAAAGTTAGCAATAACGATGTTTAACCAAGGCAGAAACAGCAAGATCGCGGCGCTTGATGCCAATAAATAACAAACGAAAGATCGGCTCAGTTTGACGCGCCAAAACGTATAAATCCCGTGACTAGCCAGGACAAACGCTGTAAACGGATGGGCGTAGAGTCCGAGACAAGCGGTGAGGCTGTAAAGACACCAGTTAGCGCGCGATGGTCTCCGCAGCGATCGCAATAGCGCAGCACAGCTCAGCAAAATAGTCAGTGTCCACAGGCTATATTCGCGAGCTTCTTGAGCGTAGAGGATATGAAATGGCGAAACTGCAACCAGTATTGTAAAGATCCAAGCACTGATGCGATCTCTGAATAGTTCAGAACCCAGCCAAAAAGCAGCCGGTATCACCACAATTCCAAAGATCGCGGACAGTAAGCGAATCCCGAGTACAGATTGGAAACCCAACTGCAGCCACAAACGAGCGAGTAAGTAATACAGCGGCGAATGTTCAGGATGCGCAGCGAGCGATTGCCAACTATCCCTCAAATTACGGTCAGGATTGGGATATTGATACTGTCCTAAGAACTCTGCAACAGTCAGAGGCTCTGAATGAACTGTTAATTTAGCGGAGACGTCGGCTACCACATACCCAGTGGCGCGAACAGAGGTCATGGTCTCGTCATACCAATAGACCATGCCATCCAAGGTATACAGCCGCAGCAGAATGCTCAGAACCAGACCAATTCCCAACAACGTTCTGAGCCAAGTTGGGGCTGCTGATTGTTCTAAAAACCTGAAGCGCGGGTGCTGACGGGACAAAATGCAATCACACAATTAGAGAAGTCAGACTCTGATAATAGAAGACTTGCTTGACGATCGGTCCGAATTTTCAGCAGGAAGACACTTAGAGTTTGAGTAAATTCCCTGTGCGCAGAAATTTTATTCGGAACAGTTACGCCTAAACAGCGCGTGTGCTTCACACGGCTAACTGAATTGAGTCCAGTATATTTGTCGATTCTCAATGACCCTGGTTGTGCGTGTGAGCCATTGCAGCCAACATTTGCACGAATAGGCTAGACAAGACTGCCTGCCAGCGTTAATTTAAGATAAATTTTAATTCCTCAGGCCTTAGTCATGCGAATTTTAGTTACCGGCGGAGCAGGCTTTATTGGCTCTCATCTGATCGATCGCTTGATGAAGCAAGATCATGACATCCTTTGTTTGGATAATTTTTACACCGGCAATAAACGAAATATTGACCATTGGCTAGGCCATTCTAATTTCGAACTGATTCGTCATGATATTACTGAGCCAATCCGAGTCGAAGTTGACCAAATTTACCATTTAGCCTGTCCAGCTTCTCCAGTCCACTATCAATACAATCCTGTCAAAACGATCAAAACCAATGTGCTAGGAACCCTAAATATGCTGGGCTTAGCGAAGCGTGTCAAAGCACGTTTTTTCCTGGCTTCAACGTCGGAAGTTTATGGGGACCCGTTAATCCATCCACAAACAGAGGACTATTGGGGCAATGTCAATCCGATTGGCATCCGGAGCTGCTACGACGAAGGTAAGCGGGTCGCAGAAACTTTAACCTTTGATTATCACCGCGACAACAATGTGGATATTCGCGTCGCGCGTATTTTTAATACTTATGGTCCTCGCATGTTCGAAAATGACGGGCGAGTTGTGAGTAATTTTGTTGTGCAGGCGCTCCAGGGAATTCCGCTCACGGTCTATGGCGATGGCTCCCAGACGCGTAGTTTTTGCTATGTTTCGGATTTAGTTCAAGGATTTATCAGCTTGATGCAAGGGGACTTTATCGGCCCAGTCAATCTGGGTAATCCCGGAGAATACACCATTCTGGAGTTAGCGCAGACCATCCAAAACATGGTGAACCCCGAGGCAGAGATCGCCTTTAAGCCGCTACCCCAAGACGATCCCAAAAAGCGACGTCCGGATATTACCCGAGCTAAAACTCATCTCAATTGGGAGCCCACGATTCCATTGCAAGAAGGGCTTGCTTTGACGATTGCTGATTTTCGGTCACGTATGGAAAAGTCCCAGCCAGTGACCGCTCCCGCCAACTCCTAGGTCGGCATTTATTTCCCACACAAGACAACTTAAAACACTGAGGAAAAATTTATTATGCGCGTTTGTGTTATTGGAACTGGCTATGTTGGCTTGGTAACGGGGGTATGCTTGTCCCATATTGGTCACGATGTTATTTGCATTGATAACAACGAAGAAAAAGTCAAATTGATGAAGTCTGGGCAATCTCCGATTTATGAGCCGGGGCTATCCGAATTGATGCAATCTTCAGCCGCGTCGGGTCGTTTACAGTTTTCCTCGGATCTTGCGGCAGGGGTTGAGCACGGTGAAATCCTCTTTATTGCCGTCGGGACTCCGCCGTTACCCACTGGCGAGAGTGACACGCGCTATGTGGAGGCCGTCGCGCGCGGTATTGGTTCACACTTAAATCAGGGCTACAAGGTCATTGTGAATAAATCAACCGTCCCTATTGGTTCTGGGGATTGGGTGCGCATGATTGTGTTGGATGGTATTGCTGAGCGCCAAAAAGCTTTGGTTCCGGCTGGCGGAAGTGCTGAATCCAGTCAGCCCATTGAAGCTAATTTTGATGTGGTTAGTAACCCTGAGTTTTTACGTGAGGGGTCTGCCGTTTACGACACATTTAACCCCGATCGCATTGTCCTGGGCAGCAATCACGAAAAAGCGATCGCATTTATGCAAGAACTTTATGCGCCACTCGTGAGCCGTAAATTTAGTGAAGAAACGGATCTTCCTCCTGTGCCGGTGGTCGTGACGGATCTTAATTCTGCTGAGATGATCAAGTATGCTGCCAATGCATTTTTAGCGACCAAAATTAGCTATATCAACGAAGTTGCCAACATTTGTGATCGCGTCGGGGCAGATGTGGTGCAGGTCGCGGAAGGAATTGGTCTGGATTCCCGGATTGGTGCGAAGTTTTTGCAGGCTGGTATTGGCTGGGGTGGTTCCTGCTTCCCGAAAGATGTGTCGGCCCTAATTCATACGGCCGATGACTATGGGTATGAGGCGCAGCTGCTTAAGTCAGCCGTTGAAGTTAATCAACGTCAGCGAGTCTTGGCGATTGAGAAGTTGCAGCAAGAACTTAAGATCTTGAAGGGCAAAACGGTCGGTTTATTAGGCCTAACCTTTAAGCCCAATACTGATGACATGCGCGACGCCCCCGCTCTGAACTTGATTGAACAGCTGAATCGTTTAGGCGCTCGGGTGAAAGCGTACGATCCCATTGTTTCTCAGGCAGGAATTGGTCACGGGTTGAGTGGTGTCATAGTCGAGACTGACCCTGAAATGTTGGCAGATAACTGTGATGCGTTGGTATTGGTGACTGATTGGAAAGAGTTCTTGAATCTAGACTTTGCCAAGATGGCAAAATCGATGAACCATCCGGTCATGATTGACGGCCGTAATTTTCTCGATCGCAAAGCGTTAGAAGCTATCGGTTATCGCTATGTTGGCATCGGCCGGTAGATTATTGCTTTCGCCAGATCGCTTAGCGCATCTTTAATTTTGGAGTTGTTTGTTAAAAGCAGTCTGGCACGCAATTACTCCTTGCGAAAGTACGATGTAGCTCGCAGCCTCATTTTTCTGCTATCAAAAAGCCGCCTTAGGATATTTAAGGCGGCTTTTTAGGGCTCTTTTACGTTTGCTTGCGATTAACTTGTTTTGCGTAAAACACAATGAATATTACTGATAGGCTGCTTCACACTCTGGTCTTGGGCATGGTGATGATTTGTCTGAGCTTTCTATGAAGGCAATTCGATTTTTATAATCGTGCCAGTCGTGGAAAATAGCGTGAGATTTTCATGGCGAGCAACATGGCTGAAATCACTATGGCTGATTAAGTATCTTGATTACTGGCGTTCATATTTTCAGCCTGGGTTAGATTACGCAATAAATTATCTAGCGCCAGCTCCAGATGTCCTCCTGCATCAACAGCAGTCCAGCCAGCAGCGGTCGCATGACGCCATTCAAAATGGAGATGAGGTCCCGTTGAGTTACCCGTGTTGCCGACTAAGCCAATCACGGAGCCCTGTTCAACCACATCTCCTGGCTCGACAAAGGTTTCAGACAAATGAGCGTAGCGGGATTCTTGTGTTTGTTCTTCGTGGCGCAGGATAATAGTTAAGCCGTAGCCACCTAAATAATCTGCGATCGCAACTTCACCCGTATAAACAGCCAAGACCGGGGTGCCCATTGGTGCGGCAATATCAGTGCCATAGTGCATACTGTAGCGACCAGAAATGGGGTGAGTTCGCCAGCCAAAAGCGGAACTAAACACGCTAGGGACCGAAACTGGAAATATAAGCGACGTTCGACTCGGGCGATCTTTGTAGGGTTGAGCAGTGGCGCGATTGTAAGTTGGCGGGATTGGTTGGGTCACAGCGACCTGTTGGACTCGGCTACCGGATTTAAGCCAGCGACGAGCGGCCGTTTGACGAGCGGCTTGCCGACGAGTCCTATTGGAACGAGTGGCAATGGGTTTCGGAACCGTTTGCCGAATCGGTCGTTTCGGAGCGACTGTCGCAATTGCGGGACGGGGTGAGCGAGACTCAATGACTACGCGAGGTGCTGGGGCAGGTGGTGCTACATACCCAGACGTATCCACAAAGCTATTTTTGGCGGGGACGTGAACTTTTGGTGCCGATAGGATCGGAGCTGACGCCGGAACATTTTCCACCGCCTGGGCGCTAAAAGCTGAGCCTAGACTCAGTAGCCCTGCGATGCCAACTATTTGCCAGCGGTTAATCGTTGATGATTTCATCTGTCCTCTTTTTCCCACATCACTCAATCAATTATTGCAGACATTCTTCTGGCTTAACAGAGTTCCAGACTACAGAGTTAGGGCGGTTCCACCTTTCGGAAACCAGCGCTTTTTCCAGCGGGTTGTCGACTCTAATGAACTTTGTGCTTTTTCTTGATCTCGTCGCGCCAAAATGTCTGCAGCAGTCCCTCTAAGCGAAGGGTCACGATACGGAATAGCGGCTTTTGTGCGTAGATGATCCTGTTCCACCGGGGACAACGGCTGCACCAGAGAAGCATCCCAACTCGCTAACGTTCCGGGGGCCTTTCGTCCCACATTTGCGATCGCGCCGATATGAAGACCGGCCTGTTGCAGGCTGCTGCGGACTGCCCCTGCACAGGAATAGGTCGCTAAGCGTCCTTGCGGTTGAAGATGGCTCACAACCAGGGAGATAAACTCTACAGACCAAAGCTGAGGACATTTAGGTGGGGAAAACGGGTCGAGGAAGATGGCATCGGCTTGAAGTTTCTCTGGTACGCCGATAGTGATAGTTTGACGGGCATCACCATAGAGCAGGCGAGCCGTTAAATGTGGAGTTTGGACTACGCCGGTCCGGGCGAGCTGTGTGAGCGATGCTGAAATTGGGTCGGACCAGTCCCCGAGTAAACCGTTCTGACAGGCTGACTGGGGGACTTTGGGGTTGAGTTCAAGACCCCAAAGTTCAATCTGACACCGAGGATTGATGTCCCAGATACTCGCCAGTGCTGCTGCCGAGTTATAGCCCAGACCATAGCAAACATCGATGAGGATAATGCGAGCCTGTTTCGCCGCTAATTCGGGTAAACCGCAGGCTTGGCAGTAAGTTTGCTCTGCTTCTGCTCTGGCTCCGTAGCGCGAATGAAAGGTCTCTCCAAACTCTTCCGAAAAGAAGGTAAATGAGCCATCAGAAGTCCTTTGGGGGGCAAAGGCGGGAAGATTAATCATATTGCGAAGCAAAAGGTTTGGGATGAAATTTGAGTCGATGAGAGACATTTTTCAGATGCAGCTTATTATCGGGGGATAACAAGGTAATCATGTCCCCTCGCGGACAATTCTTGAATTCATCAATGCCCACTTGCTAGGTATGGTGAAGGCTAGAGCCAGTCAGCAAGAATGCTGACTAGGCGTATCCTAAGCAGCCTCATCAGCTTCACTATAAAAACTTTTAAGGAGGAGTCAAGTTCATGGATGAAAAGAAGCAGCTTTTAGCTCAAACCATGGCTGTGTTGATGACCACAACGCCGGAAACGAACTTGGGTAAATTACTCAATTTTTGTTTGTCTGTTAAAGTCGTCAGCTCCATTGCGGGTAAATCACCAGTAACCCTGGCGGCTGAATTAATCGAGAACCCCACTCGGATTGATCGCTGGTTACAGGAGGCGATTGAGGGAGATGCCAACTATAGTGTCGATGAAATGGTGGCGCTAACTGATTTGGGTTTAAACGATCCCCAGAAATTTTTTGAGCAGCTTTGGGCAGAGCTAAATGAGCTTGAGCTAACTGAAGTTGTCTCAGCTGATTAAAAACTAGTTCGATTTATTCATCTCTTGTGATCGCAAAGAACTTTTATTCTGCCCTTAATCGTTTGCAAAAGTTATGGGGATCAATATCAAGATTAATTGCTAGTTCGGAATCCTTTTTACGTGTCGCTGAAGGTCTCAAGATAGAGGTCTTGGCAGGTTGGGCGTCTGCTGGAGGAATGATGAAGTGCAAGTATTGCAAATACTATTCGTTTCGGGGGCATCGCGGGGGCATTTGCACTCTTTTAAATGTTTTTATGCTGGGCGAGCAGACTGCTTGTGCTCAGTCTTTGGCTCCGTTTCAGAATTGCTTGCGGTCCTCTGAGCAAGCGGTGTCTTGATTCATGGTGCGGCTCCGCCGTAGTGAGGGTCCAGTACTTTTCGTCAGAATTGTAAATCGCGTCTTATTAATTAGACTGGGTTTTACGCTGGAGTTTTTCTTGCTCTCGCTTCAGGTTCGCCTCCAATGCTTGTAACTCTTCGCGACGGGCTTCTATTTCGAGACGAACCCGAGTCAGGTCAAGATTTTGCACCGTCAAAGTCCGCCGCCATTCTTCCAAGCGGGCTGCTTCTTGTACCAAAAATTCAGCAGCGATGCCCTGCTCCAAGGTTCGCAACAGACCTAAAACAAACTCTGTGGCGGGTTGCCGCTGGATGATCTGATGCTCATGATTTAGCTCTACCAACACCAGCAGCCCCGCCGCGAGGTCAGAGTGAGCGGCTCGCTCCAGATTGACAAACTCCGGCTCGCAGATCTGCCAGCAGTCATGGGCGTTTTGCTGGGCTAGTAACTCAAGTTCTAACTCAGCTGACACTGTATTCTGACTAACCTGGGCAAGATAAAGCATACCGCTGGGTTCGATTCTTCCCTCTTCGGGCACTTACATCAACATAGTTATAACTGCTATGCGCACGCATACTCTCTGTAAGAATATCGCTGTCTCTACCTTTCGTTAACGGCTTCCCGAAATCTGGCTGCAACTTAACCGAGCTGCTGCAAGCGATCACGAAGAATCTCAGATTGTTTTTCGGCTTCAGCCAAGGTTGCTTTAGCCCCTTGAATAACCTCTGCGGGCGCTTTATCGACAAAACCGGGGTTATTTAAACGGCCCTGCAAAGATTTGATGTCTTTGGCTAGTTTTTCCAATTTTTTAGTCAGCTTTTTCTGAAGTGCCGCGACATTAATCAGCCCTTCGAGGGGAATAAGCACTTGGACCGTACCAATGACACCAGTCACGACCTGTTTGAGTCCGTCTGGCTCTTGCTGGGTCACCGTCAGGGTTTGAACTCCTGCAAGATCTTGAATATATTTCTCGCCAGCGGTTAGAGTGCCTGCTTCGGCGTCGCTCTGAGTTTGCAAAATGACCGGAATTTTTTCTTTGGGCTTAATGTCCGATTCTGCCCGGAGATTACGAATTGAGCGGATCGTCCCAAAGAGCAACTCAAATGAAGTTTCTAATTCAGAGTTAATAGCGGCTGTTTGGGGTTCGGGGTAAATCTGGCTCGCGAGAACCGCCCCCTCCGACTGAGTTACTCCTTGCCAAATTTCTTCAGTGACGTGGGGCATCAAGGGGTGCAGCAACTTTAAGATTCCGTCTAATACAAAGCCAAGGGTTTGCTGAGCTGCTAAGCGCGAACTGACATTGTCTTTATCCCACAAGCGAGACTTCACCAGTTCGATATACCAGTCGCAAAAGTCGCCCCAAATAAATTCGTAAAGTCCCTTGGCCGCCTCACCCATTCCGTAATTTTCAATGTAGTCGATAGTGCCTTGAACGGTCTGATTAAACCGAGACAAAATCCAGCGATCACAAAGTTCTAAAGACTCCACATTACTCTGGGGTGACCCCAACTGAGCGGGGGTTTTATCGTCTAAATTTAGCAGTACAAACCGGGCGGCATTCCAAAGCTTATTGGCAAAGTTCCGGGAGGCTTCGACGCTACTGGAAGTCTCTGTTTTGCGATCGAACTGGAGAGAAATATCTTGTCCCGCGCCGGCCACTTCCCGAATCAGCGTATAGCGCAGAGCGTCAGCACCGTATTGGTTAATCAAGATCAGCGGGTCGATCCCATTACCGTAGGTCTTCGACATCTTTCTGCCGTTTTCGTCCCGGACTAAACCGTGAATGTAAACATCTTTGAAAGGAATTTCACCGGTAAAGTAGCTCGCCATTAAGGTCATGCGAGCAACCCAGAAAAAGATGATGTCAAATCCCGTGACCAGAGTACTGGTGGGATAGTAAGCGGCGAGATCGGCGGTTTGTTCCGGCCAACCTAAGGTCGAAAATGGCCATAGTCCGGAAGAGAACCACGTATCTAGCACGTCTGGATCTTGGGCTAGTTCAACCTGATCTCCAAACTTTGCGATCGCTTGAGCTTTTGCATCGGGTTCTGACAACGCTACGAAAAAGGGCGTGTCTTCGCGAATTTCACCTTGGGTTTCACTAATGGCATACCACGCCGGAATTTGATGACCCCACCAGAGCTGCCGGGAAATACACCAGTCTTTAAGCTTGACCAACCAGTCGCGATATACCTTACGCCAACGCTCCGGGACAAAGCGAGGGGAATGATTTTCGTCCAACGCTGCCAGTGCTTTGCTTGCCAAAGGCTCCGTGCGGACAAACCATTGGGTCGAAATGAGTGGTTCGACCGGGACTTTGCCTCGATCGCTGTAAGGCACCGCATGACGATAGGCTTCTGTTTCCACACAAACCCCGTCAGCTTCGAGCTGTGCCACTAGATTTTTCCGCGCCACAAAGCGATCTTGACCCATAAAAGGTCCGCCGTTTTCGTTGAGGGTGCCGTCTTTGTTGAAGATATTGATGAACGGCAAATTGTGACGCTGACCCATCACAAAATCGTTCGGGTCGTGGGCGGGCGTTACTTTGACACAGCCCGTCCCAAACTCTGGATCGACATGCTCATCGGCAAAAATAGGGATTTCGCGATCGACCAGGGGCAGCTTGACCGTTTGACCAATCAGGGACTGATACCGTTCGTCATTGGGATTTACCGCGACACCCGTATCTCCGAGCATCGTTTCAGGGCGGGTCGTAGCCACTTCGACATAGCCTTCACCGGACGTCAGTGGATAGCGGAAATGCCAGAGGTGTCCATCGACTTCCTTACTTTCGACTTCTAAATCTGACACGGCGGATTGGGAGGCGGGACACCAATTGACCATGTAATTGCCGCGATAGATTAGACCTGCCTCATAAAGCTTAAGAAAGGCGGTGTGTACGGCTGCTGATAATTTTTCATCCAGCGTAAATCGCTCCCGGCTCCAGTCCGCGGACAAGCCTAAGCGGCGGAGCTGATTGAGAATGTTACCACCGGATTCTGATTTCCAGGCCCAGGCTCGCTCCAAAAACTTTTCGCGACCAATATCGTTGCGAGTTTTGCCTTCTGCTTTGAGTTGTCGCTCCAGAATAGTTTGTACGGCGATGCTGGCATGGTCCGTTCCCGGTAAGCAGAGGGTATTCCGTCCGCGCATACGATGGTAGCGAACCAAGCAATCGATCAAGGCCGTTTCAAAGGCGTGCCCCATATGCAAACTTCCGGTCACATTGGGCGGCGGAATGACCAAACTAAAGCATGCGCCGGGAGCATCGGGACTCGCTTGAAATACGCCCGCTGTTTCCCAGTGTTTTTGCCAGCGAGATTCGGTGGTCTTTGGATCGTATTGGCTAGAAAGGGGTGGATTGGAGTCGGTCATGATGGCGGGAATTGACAAGCAAACGGAGAGCTAGAAACGAAGGTAATCACTATTTAGCAGTGGTTGTATGCCAGGGAATCGTGAAACCTTTACCTGCGCTTGGTGATTGTATCGCCTTCGCCAGATCGCTGAGTAGTCTTTAATTCTACATGGCCCATTTGAAAGCGCTCTGGCACACAGCCGGAGAGTGGTTTTATTGTAGAAGCGTCGATTCCTGCTAACTCACCACTACCGCTTGCGCCAGAATGTCTATGACATCCATGATTTCTGCGTGGCCCTGTCTAAAAGTGTTCTGGTATGCAATCATTCGCGTATGTAAAGCAGTGATCGCAAACATCATTCAGCGTTCTTTGGTGTTCCATGACTAGCGCAACTGCTCCAAGCAAAAAGTCCAACAATCGCTTTCTCCGTAACTTTTTACCCATTCCCGCTCGGTGGTCGTTGCCGATGGATGTGAGACCGCCCAATTTTGAACTGTACGATGTCACGGAAGAGCGCATAGTGCGGTTGTCGAGCTACTGGGAACAGCAGCAGCCCGTCATTTTGGCATTTACTCGAATTTTCAGCGAAAAGCGCTTTTGTCCACTGTGCTACCCCCACATCGTGGCGCTCAATGAGCAGTATGAAAAATTCACGGAGCAAGGGGCAGAAGTGTTGATGATTACCAGTACCGATCGCCGACAGTCCCAGCAAATTGTTCAAGATTTGGGTCTCAAGCTCCCACTGTTGTGCAATCCGAGTTGTGACGTGTTCCAAGGCTATGCTTGCGGTCAGGCACTAGGAGCCCCATTGCCTGCTCAATTTGTGTTGGATCGTGGGGGGTATTTGCGATCGCAGCATCTGTTTTCTTTTCTGGAACCCAATGCCAGTATTGAACGCTTGTTAGCCGCTCTTGCTTTGGGAGAAACAGAGAAGTCCACTTCTACAGACTCACCTGAGACAAATTAGCTCGGGGATCTTGCGATCGCAAAGTCTTGAGCTGCTCATAACATTGCCGCTCTGCATCGCTCAGAGATTGGGGCGGCGTGATGATGAGTTTGACCAATAAATCCGTGCGACCACTTTTGCCGGTCGGCCAGCCTTTGCCCCGTAACCGCAGGGATTGACCCGAGCGCACGCCAGCTGGCACTTTGACGGTGACTTTGCTATCGGGAGTCGGCACTTCAATCTCGGCACCCAGAACCGCTTCATCGGGCGCAATGGGGACTTCGCAATTCAGATTGTCGCCGTCAAAGTTGAAATAATCGTGGTCTTTGAGGTCGACCTTCAAATACAGATCACCTCGCTGCTGATTGTAGGGATTTACGTTGCCTTTCCCACGGACTCTGATGCGGCTCCCATTTTTGGCACCCGGAGGAATACGGACTTCGAGGCTCTCATTCCCTATTTTGAGCCGCTTGCTCACGCCCTGGAATGCTTCGCTGAGCGTGAGTTGAATGCGCGCTTCTTTATCTGAGTTAACCGCTGCGGCTGGGTTCGCACTGCTGGTATTAAAGCCAAAATCGCCAAACCCAAACCCTGAACTGGTCGAACTCGCCGCCCGAGAAGCAGAGCCCGCAAACCCGCCTAATAGCTCACTAATAAAGTCTTCAAAGCTACCGTATTGACCAAAGTCAAAATCTCCGCCGAAATCGAAGGGACTCCCGCCGCTCGCTGGGCCGCTGGACCCTTGAGCGGCTTGTTTCCAATACTTGCCAAACTGATCGTATTTACGACGCTTTTCCTCATCAGAAAGGACTTCGTAAGCTTCACTAATTTCTTTGAAATGCGCTTCGGCTGCCTTGTCACCCGGATTTTTGTCGGGGTGATATTTCAGCGCTAATTTACGAAAACGCTTTTTGATTTCGTCCGCGCTGGCTGACTTGTCCACCCCGAGGATTTGGTAATAATCTTTGAAGTCACTGACCGGCATCGCTGGCTACTACTCTTTGAAACTACGCTTACGGCTTACTTCCTTTCCGCTGCTGACATCGGTTTTACCAAATAGCGTAGGACATTGACTACGTTGAATTGCCAAACCTTAAAGCGCCGGCACATAATCATGTCGTTACAAAATTGACGATCTTGATAAACCCCTCAGCAGCGGTCAATTTGGTTAAATCTAACCTAGCAGTTCTGGCGCGCACAGGAAGTTCGGTTTCACCGCTGTGAGGTAGTCTGTATGACCGCTCGTAATTTGACCGAGGAAGTGGTTCCATGACCGATTTAAAATAGAAATGAGCTCATTGCCATGATTTGCATCCGTACTCCCCGCAAAAACTCTCGTGGCTAAGTCTTCGTCCAGGAACTTCATTGCTTTCGCGCTTCTAAATGGTGCGTTACTTACCGGCTGTACCCTATTGCCTTGGGGGTCAGACCCAGAAACCCAAGAAACCGGCGCTGTGCAGGTCGCCCAAGACCCCCCCGTTGTCGATGTTGTGATCGCAGAAATGAGTATTTTGCGAGAAAGCCCTAGCTATATCGGTACCACTCAACCGTTCCAGACGGTGGCGGTTAGTGCTCGTGAAGAAGGTCGTCTGCTGTCCTTAACGGTCGATATCGGTGATTCCGTCCTCGCTGGACAGAAAATTGGGGAATTAGACGACACTTTACTGACAGCCAGCGTGAATGAAGCGCAGGCTCAAGTTGCCTCTTTAAAAGCGGAAGTTGCCCAGGCGCGAGCACAACTTAATCAAGTCAAAATTCAAGCTGAACAGGCGAAAATTGAGCTGGAGCAGGCACGTAATGATGCATCTCGGTATGCTGACTTAGCTGAAGTGGGGGGCGTCTCCCAACAGCAGGCCGATTCTTTTGCGACTGCTGCTGCCGTTGCCGAAAAGAACGTTTTAGCCACCACGGAACAAATTTCCATTCAAGAACAAGCCGTCGCGGCTGCTCGGGCTCGAGTGGGTGTGCAGCAAGCGATTTTGGCTCAGACTTTAGAGCGTCAAGGATTTACTGATCTCATTGCCCCTGTCACTGGCATTGTTACCGAGAAAAATTTTGCGCCAGGAGATCTCATTACGCCCGGCACTGAAGTCGTTCGCATCGGAGACTTTAGCCAAATCAAAGTCGTGGTGCCTTTATCGGAATTAGACCTCAGTGCGATCGCACTCAACCAAGCGGTCACAGTGCGGCTCGATGCCTTTCCCGACGAGCAATTCAGCGGTCAATTGCAACGTATTGCCCCGCAGGCTAACCCAGAAACCCGACAGGTTCCGGTAGAGGTCGTTCTGCCGAATCCCGGAGTCCTGATCGGCGGTGGACTGCTGGCACGCATTCAATTTGCCAATACTCGCCTGCCCCAGGTAACCATCCCCGAATCCGCTATACAATCCGTCGAGGGCCAAACGGTTGTCTTTGTCCCCACTGACAACAGCAATTCACCGACGATACGCAAACAGCTCGTTCAAGTTAGCGATCGCTTTAATGGACAAGCTCAAATTACCCGGGGCTTACAAGCCGGAGAGCAATACATCATCCGCACAAACCGCCGACTCAAAGATGGTCAAGCGGTCCGTTTGAGTATTTTGTCCGATACGGATGGTTAACTACTCTATTTTGCGAGCCAGCAGAACTGGGCAATTGACATTGACCCTTACATAGTCAGATAGAGAAGATCCTAGTAGCCGCTCCAAATCAGGCAAATTTTTCGCAATGGACGGACGCCGCTCGGGAGATCCCAAAACCAAGAAATCGATATTATTCTCTTCGACTAAGTTACAAATCTGTTTCGCAGGTTTGCCGCCAGTCACAATGCAGCGAGATTTAATGCCCATCCGCTTAGCATAGGCGGCTGCCGGCGCCAGGATTGGGTTGTTGTCCATTTCTGTTTTAGACAGCGGTAACAATTCAGGATCGAGATCGGGATTAACTCGGGTTAGAAATAATTCGACATCTGGATAGTCTCGCAATAAATCACAAGCGACCGCAAAGCCTGCAAATACCTT
>JBCDHF010000033.1:0-17321 GCA_038750375.1 Cyanobacteria bacterium P01_H01_bin.15 | reverse complement strand
GCCAACTCCCAGCCCCCCAAACTAAACAGTGCTCCCAATAAAATTACGAGTATTCCCGAAGCGATTCGCTGCTGCCAGCGAAAGTCAACGCCAATGGTCATGACACCTGTCTAGATTTAATAAAACCCTTTAACTCCTCTCACTTTAGGCGACAGAGGTTTTAAGCTGCCACCACCGGTTCGACTGGTACCTGCTGCAGGAGTTTCTGGATGATTGGTTTGGCTTGTTTGCCCCCCGCTGGAATCAAGCGATGAGCCAATACATGGGGGGCTAAATATTTAATATCGTCGGGTTCAACATAGTCGCGACCGGAGATAAATGCATAGCTCTGGGCGGCTTTTTGTAAGGCCACCGCCCCTCGGGGACTCACCCCTAATGAAATCTCTTCATCGTTGCGAGACGCCCTGACTAAGTTCAGCAAATAGCGTTGTAGTTCGTCTTTGATAGACACCTGTTTTACCTGCTGGCGGATATCAATAATATCGGTCAGAGAAATCGATGGATCAAGGGTTTCCGGCGTGAGTCCATCCCTTTGACGCTGCAGCATCAAGAGTTCTTCCTCATCAGTGGGATAGCCTAAGCTCAAGGAAATCATAAAGCGATCCATCTGAGCTTCGGGTAAAGGAAAGGTTCCCTGATATTCGATGGGGTTTTGGGTCGCGATCACGAAGAAGGGTTGGGGCACGAGGCGGGCCCGGCCGTCTACTGTGACCTGATGCTCTTCCATGACTTCTAGCAGGGCGGATTGAGTCCGAGGTGTTGCCCGATTGATCTCGTCTGCTAGCAAAACGTTGCTGAAAACGGGTCCGGGCAAGAACTCAAATTCACGATTGCCCTGATTCCAAATATTAATGCCCGTCACATCGCTCGGCAGCAGATCGGGGGTGCATTGAAGTCGCTGAAACTGGCCGGAAATTGAGCGGGCTAAGGATTTGGCGATGAGGGTTTTCCCGACACCAGGAACGTCTTCCAGGAGAGCATGTCCGCCGCTAAATAGAGCGACCAACACGAGCCGGATCGCGTCTTGTTTCCCTACGATCGTCTTACTTAAATTTGCCAGGAGCTGATCAATTCGTTCTCTCATTGGGGACCAAAAAATGCCGTCATCAGTAAATAGTTTTGGGTGTAGCAGGTCGCCACCGTAAGGTGGGGGCTGCATGCTAGAAAGCTTTAGAATTGGGCAACTTAAAATCAGAAGTGTTCTAAGCGATCTGGAGAAGGCGATAAATCTCACTCGCCTTTAGGATTCCCTGATTAACTGAGGTTTGCTTAATGAAGCGATAAAACTTGTTTGGCCGTTTGACAATCTTGATAAATCTGACGTTTGAGAGCGTCTAGACTGTCAAATTTCTGTTCAGCACGCAAATATTTCTCCAAAGAAACAGTCAGATACTGACCATACAAATCACCTTGCCAGTCCAGAAGATGAACTTCCGCAGTGAGGGCTAACCCCTCGACCGTTGGGCGATGACCCAAATTGAGGACTCCTGGGCAGGAATCGGAGCCATGTTCAATATTGACCTTAACGGCGTAAACGCCCAAGGGTGGCAGTAATTTTTCAGTGGGCAGTGACAAATTAGCGGTTGGGAACCCGAGCTTACGACCGAGCTGCTGACCCGTCATAACTTCTCCTGCGAGGTGGTAAGGACGGCCGAGCATTTGCTCAACTAACGGGAGCTCATGATTGGCGATCGCCTGGCGAATTTGGGTGCTGCTAATACGCTCAGGCAAATCCAAGTCGCCTCGAAATAAGGCCGCAATCGTCACCTCGATACCCAAGCGCTCCGCAACTTGATGCAACGTGCTCGCATCTCCTGTTTGATTCACGCCAAAGCGAAAGTCAGCACCGACCGAAATATGGTGAACCTGCAATTGCTCATATAGGATGGTTTCAATAAACGCTTGGGGCGTAAGCGCTGCTAAGGCCGCTGTGAACGGCAAGCGAATCAATTGTCGGATACCCAACGCGCTTAAAATCTGAGCTTTTTCACGGACCGGAGTCAGTAACTGATACGACTCTCCGGAAAAATATTCCCGGGGATGGGGATTAAACGTGACCAAAGTTGGCACGACGCCCGCATTGGCTCGGCACCAATCCACCATAGGCTGCATAACTCGTTGATGCCCACGATGTAAACCGTCAAAATTGCCCAACGCGATCGCAGTTGGTCGTAACGCCTTGCTCAGTTGAGACGTAACCCAGATCTTGCCTGTCTGCCCACTAATTTGATCCACGTTCGCCAGAAATCGTCAATATCTAATTATTTAATCTTTACAGACTTTGCGGCAACTGTTGTAAGTCTTAACAGTAACAGGCTGAAACCCTTTAGAGGAGGTTGATAGACTGATGTAAAGAGTGCTCGTCCCTGAAGTGGACCCACTGCACAGCCTTTAGTTCGCGTAGACAGAGATCATGGTAAATACCGCTGATAAGCCCCAGTTTGAGGAAATTCGCCCGGGAGTTAAGCGTCCCGCTGCCGAGACAATCCTGACGCCACGCTTCTACACCACTGATTTTGATGCCATGGCGGAGATGGATTTATCCGTCAATGAAGATGAGTTACGCGCTATTTTGGCGGAATTTCAGGTTGATTATAATCGCCACCATTTCGTCCGGAATGAGAAATTCAATGAGACTTGGGACCACATTGACGGCAAAACCCGTGAACTGTTTGTGGAATTTTTAGAGCGTTCCTGCACGGCCGAGTTTTCAGGTTTCTTGCTTTATAAAGAATTAGGTCGCCGTATTAAAACCAAAAATCCTTTGTTGGCTGAATGCTTTACGTTGATGTCTCGGGACGAGGCGCGCCATGCGGGCTTTTTGAATAAAGCGATGGCCGATTTCAATCTCAGCTTGGATTTGGGCTTCTTGACCAAGAGCCGGAAGTACACCTATTTCGAGCCGAAATTTATCTTTTACGCCACCTATCTCTCTGAGAAGATTGGCTATTGGCGCTACATTACGATTTACCGCCATCTGGAGCAGCATCCGGAGAATATGATCTATCCGCTGTTTAGCTTTTTTGAGAACTGGTGTCAGGATGAGAATCGTCACGGCGATTTCTTTGATGCGCTAATGCGAGCGCAGCCGTCTATTTTGGAAGATTGGAAGGCTAAGCTGTGGTGCCGCTTCTTCTTGCTGTCTGTGTTTGCAACGATGTATCTGAACGATGTTCAGCGTTCTGATTTTTATGCATCTCTAGGTTTAGATGCGCGGGAATATGACAAACTCGTCATCGAAAAAACTAACGAGAATGCGTCGCGAGTCTTCCCGGTCAAACTGAATGTTGATCATCCTGATTTCTACAATCATTTAGAAAGCTGCGTGCTCAATAACGACAAGCTACGGGAAATTGCGACTAGTAATCAGCCAGCTCCAATTAAGCTATTGCGTAAGTTGCCGCTCTATGTAACCAATGGCGTGAAACTGGCTCAAATGTTTTTCATGAAGCCGATTCCGGTCACTCAGGAATGGGGGAAAGTGAGGTAAGGCCAGTCGTTTTTTAAATTATTTCGTGACGGCGGGTTGACGACTGTGTTCAGCCCGCCACCTTTTTGCCGAAATCTGAGCCTCACCTTAGAGGTCAACCTCGACATCGGGGACTTTGATATCTGGACCTACATCGATAAGTGTGTTGTCGTTTGGCGCTTCAAAGACGATCCATTTCTTGGTTACTTGGGTCAGTTCCTGCTGGAATTCTGGCGCATCTTTCGGTTTAAGTCGATAAATTTTAACTTTATCCGCATCTGCCGCTGCGTTGGTCCGAATAATGTATTCTTGCGCTTCACTCTTAAAAATTGAGTTTGCCAAAGCTAGCGGTGCCAACAAAATGCCCGCAGCAATACTGCCACTATCAGTTAAGATGCGCCTTGCATAGTTGCCCGACGCAACGCCAGTGATACTGTTGACTGGCACTAATCCATTTTCGTTTTGATATTTTTCACTGTTATAAGCGGTGGTGAGCCCCTTGTTGTCGATCGTTAAATCGCAGGATTTAAATTTTTGCTCGCCGAGATGGAAGCAATCCGCTTCATAAGTTTTTGCGATCGCAGCTTGAGGAGTTAGCAGTGCAGCACTAGCTAGCAACAGGAACAGTTTTTTCATCGTAATGATTAATTAAACGTTGTTTTTGAGAACAGCTAAATTCTAGGCCATCGCTCCAGAGCATCCCGCACTAGCACTAGCCGAGAAAAAGAATCCTCGGACCTCTTTTCATATTCCTGTCATTTTTGGGCACAAAAAGTGCTAAGCTGCCAAAAATGAGATAAATGTGAAAAGTCTGAATGACTAATTGTTCTCGAAAAAATTTGCGATCACAGAACTGGCGGCAGCATACTCTGCGGCTCTGCTTATTGGGACTAGTGTCATTGGCTAGCTGCCAGCCAAATTCAGAGTCAGAACTGGATTCTGCATCTACTGGCAAGACAGTGCTCACCACATTTACTGTCTTGGCTGATATGACCCAGAACGTAGCGGGGGATGAAGTCATGGTGGCTTCCATTACCAAACGTGGAGCCGAAATTCACGGGTATGAACCGACGCCTAGTGATTTGGAGCGGGGTCAGCAAGCCGCGCTGATTTTGGATAACGGTTTGGGGTTAGAGCGATGGGCTCAGGATTTTTACGGGAATTTTCCGGTGGTGCCCCACATCACCCTCAGCAAGGGAATTCAACCGATGGATATTACCTCAGATGCCTATCGGGGCAAGCCCAATCCCCATGCTTGGATGTCCCCGCAAAATGCGCTTGTATACGTAGACAACATTCGAGATGCGTTGTCGGAACTAGATCCTGAAAATGCAGATCTCTACGCCGCAAATGCGACAGCCTATCAAGCCGAAATTGAAGCGCTGGATCGTCAACTTAAAACTGCGATCGCAAAAGTGCCTGCAGCCCAACGGTTTCTGGTGAGTTGTGAAGGAGCATTTTCCTATCTCGCCCGGGACTACGGTCTGCAAGAAATTTATATTTGGCCGGTGAATGCCGAAAAACAAGCGACACCCAAGCAGATTGAGCGCGTGATCGACACAGTGCGTGAAAACCAAATTCCGACTGTTTTTTGTGAAAGCACAGTGAGTGACGAAGCCCAACGCCAAGTGGCCCAAGAAAGTGGAGCCCAATTTGGGGGCGTTTTTTATGTGGATTCTTTATCACCGCCGGATGGTCCCGCAACTACCTACCTTGAACTATTAGCTCATAACGTCAACACCTTAATTCAAGGCCTTTTACCACCTGCATCGGAGTAATTGAATGGCTAATTCCGCAAGCATCGACATTCAAAACGTAACCGTCAGCTATCACCGCAAAATCGCCTTGTATAGGGCTTCACTCAAGCTTTACCCGGGTCAAATCTGTGGACTGCTCGGCATGAACGGTGCAGGTAAATCTACACTGTTCAAGGCAATTATGGGGTTCGTGAAACCGTCGGCAGGTCGAGTGTTGGTCAATGGTCTGCCCATTCGACAGGTGCAAAAGCAGGGCTTGGTTGCTTACGTGCCCCAAAGTGAAGAAGTCGACTGGCAGTTTCCTGTGACGGTTGCCGATGTGGTGATGATGGGTCGCTACGGTCAGCTTAATATTTTGCGTATCCCCGGCAGTCGAGACCGGCAACTGGTTCGTGAAAGTTTAGAGCGGGTACACATGTGGGAGCTGCGTGATCGCCAAATTGGGGAGCTTTCCGGCGGGCAAAAAAAACGGGCCTTTTTGGCTAGAGCGTTAGCCCAACAGAGTCAAGTGCTGCTTTTGGACGAGCCGTTTGCGGGTGTTGATGTCAAGACTGAAAAGATGATCATTGATCTGCTTCTCGCTTTAAGGCAAGCGGGTCACACCATTTTGATCTCGACCCATGATCTCTCTTCAATCACCACTTTTTGCGATCAGGTCGTGCTCATTAACCGCAGCATCTTGGCGTACGGGGAAACCTCTGAAGTCTTTACGGAAGAAAATCTCTCGCGCACGTTTGAGGACTCTCTCGCGGATCTTGTCCTCGCCAAAAGTCAACTGAATCATTTACGTCCTGCGCCAGATCGGTTAGGTAACTTTTCATAATTTTAGAATTGCTTACTTTGCAAAGCTTCTAGCCAATGCACGCGAGCTCTCTACAATTCCTGATGACTTGGGAAAAAAGTACGCTGCAAACAAGCGTCGTTCGTCTGGGAAGGGTTTTGATGAGGTTTGGACTTTCTTCTCATGATTAGTACGTAAGCAGCCGGTACAAAATATAGCGCTAACCCAGAAGCGCCGGTAATACCGCCGGTAATCGCAATCACTAGCGGTTGCCAAAACGGATCTCCATCTAGTAGCAGCGGTAAAAAACCAATGATGGTCGTGGCGGTCGTTGTTACAACGTGGCGCGTACATCGCAGCAGCACGCGCTGCACTGCTTTCGGATTGCCTTGGCGGGCCTCTGGGTCCTCGTTAAAAGCGGTCAACACCACTATGGAGTCGTTGATCGCGATCCCGACTAGGCCCATGCTGCCGATGATCGCCATAAAGCCCAGTAGTGAACCAAACACCTTCAGAGACAACATCGCCATCCCAATCGAGCCAATCGCCACGACTGCCATGATACAAGTCTGGCGAAAGGAATTAAGGGACAAAACCAGTGCAGTGAGCATAACGAGTACTAGCACCGGTACGAATAAGAGCAAGTTACCGACTGCATCGCCTTGCTCCTCCGCCTCGCCCCCGAACTCATAGCGATATCCCGGTGGCAGCTGAAAGTTTTCGGTTTCTAAGCGCTCCTGCAAAGCCGCAAGTACTGTACTGGGTAGCACGCCGACTTTAATAAAAGCTTGCACCGTATTGACACGCTCTTCGTTGCGGCGGGTGATGGTGGCTAGTTGCGGAACTAACTCAAAGTCTCCCAGCGCTGTAGCTGGGCGTACGGCTCGATCTGAAGACTGATCCGGTCGTAGGTCGAGAGAAGCAAGGGTCTCCAAGCGGGCGCGATCGCGATTAGTAAGCCGCACTCGCACCGGGAGATTCTCGGTGGATTCTAATATGGCTCCCCCCGTTACGCCCTCAGAATAAGCTTCAAGCTGCTGAGCAATGCCCAAATTCGTGAGTCCAGCCTGACGGGCCTGCTCCTCGTCTATGCTTAGGCTCAGCTTGGGTTGGCCTTCAGATAAATTGTCTCGCGCATGTACCACCTCGGGAAAAGTGGTCAGCATCTGGCGTAACTCCACCCCTAGACGACGCAGTTCTTGGAGGTTGGGACCATAAAGGCGTATCTCTACTGGAGCATCGAAGGGCGGTCCTTGCTGAAATTTTTGGGCAATCACACGCGCTGAGGGAAAATGACGCGAAAGAGCGGTTTGCACTTGGCGCACCGTTGCATCTAGCTCCGCGTCGGATTTGAGCTGCACCATCGCTTGAGCGTAATAGGGCTCGTTTCGTCGATCTGCTTGGAGATTGTAGTAGAAACGAGGGGCGCTCTCACCAATAAACCAATGGACCGCCGCCACGTTCTCCTGCTCAAGAATTACGTCTCTCGCCTGTATTACTTTCTGTCGCGTTTCCTCGATGGCAGTCTGAGCGCTAAATTCTATTTCAATCTGGAACTGATCGCGGTCTAGCAGCGGGAAAAACTGAGTATCTAATGTTCCGGCCAAGATAAAACCGACGAGGGGAATTGACAGGGTAATACCAATGGTCAGTAGGGGTTGGGTTACAGTGCGGCCAATGGACCAACGGTAGAGTGGGACCAGCCACGAAAGAGAGATGCCTTCAGTCCACCAAGCTCCTCGCTGAATTTGCGATCGCAAAGGGGGGTCCGAAAGACTTGATGGGTCTCTATGAATGGATATCCGCTTCTCCCGATCGCTGCGCCCTAGGATGTGGGCAGCGAGGGCGGGAATTACAGTCAAGGAAATCGCAAGGGAGGACACTAACGCCAAGATCACGCTGAGGGCAATGGAGCCGACAAATTCGCCTGCGCTTCCGGGCAGTAGATAGATCGGCAAAAAGGTCATGATTGTAGTGAGAGTAGAGGCCAGCAGCGGTACCTTCAAGTAATTCACCGTTTTGCTGGCGGCTTGGAGCGGAGCGGTGTCATGCTGCAACTCCATCTGGATCTCGTCAACTACCACAATGGCGTTATCGATTAATAGCCCGAGGGCGATAATCAGCCCCGTTACGGACATCTGGTGAATCGGGACGCCAAATACCGTCATCCAGCCGAATACTAGCAAGACACAGAGGGGAAGGGCGCTTCCCACCACTACTGCCGACCGCCATCCCATGGCTACCAGCGTCACACCAACTACCAGCGCAGCCCCCAAAATCAGGTTTCGGGTCAGCGTGTCAATACGATTTGAGACATAGGCGCTTTGATCAAAAATAATGTCCAGGCTTAAACCATCAGGCAGGCGATCACGGAAGTTTTCGAGCTGCTCATTCATAGCGTTAGCCCACTGGTCGATGCGCAGCCCCGACTGCATCATTGCTCCCAATACAATGGCTGGCTGACCATCAATTAGCGCCACATCTTGCATTGGGTCACGCACCCCTCTGCTAACCTGGGCGATATCGCTGAGACGAGTAAAGCGTCCGAGCTCAAGCTGTACGGGAATTTGGCGAATTTGCTCTAAGTTGGCTAGCTCATTTTCTAGCTCGATGGCGACAGTCTGGCTCGGTGTTCGTAATTGTCCAGCACTGCTCTTAGCATCGCTGAGACTCACTTGATTTACTAACTGCTGCGGCGATAGCCCTACTGCTGCCAATTTCGGCGCATCTATCTCAACTAATATCTCTTCTTGAGGATTACCGAAGAAATCAACTTCCTCTGTACCGCCCAGACCCCGCATCATCACCCCCAGCTCCTCGGCGTAACGACTTAGCACCGCATAGTTAGGCGCATCGGGAAGTCGCCAGGTGAGGGAAGCAACGAAGGTGTAAGCCTTAATCAACACTTCATCAAGTTCAGGCTCACTTGCCCCAGGTGGAAAGAGAATGACGGCGTCGTCTAACTCATCCCGGACCTTGGACCACACGGGCTGAGCGTTCTTAATCGTCTCTTCAAGTTCCACCAATACCGAAGAGAAACCCACCCGAGAGTCAGATTCAATGACGCTAATTTCTTCAATGCTGCTCAGCTCTTCCTCAAGCACGGTCGTTACTAGCGCCTCCACCCGCTCAGCGCTGGCCCCGGGAAAGCCCGTCGTGATGACCGCAGTGCGGGATACCAGCTGCGGGTCCTCTTGACGAGGCAGAGATTGATAAGCCGCAAGTCCTGAGCTGAATATAAGGATGATTGTCAGAATCAGTAGTCGAACGTTGGTGAAGAAGGGGCGAACCATAGAACGAAAAATGGATGGATAAGCGATTGGTCTGCTGAGCCCGAAAAATAAATAATGCTCGAAAAAGCGATGACAGGGGCTTCTCTATGTAAAGTGACGGACGTAAATACAAAGTGTTCAAGCTGAACAGTTCAGAGGTCAAAATGTCCTCAGCGATCTGACGAAAGCAACAACCCCTATTCCGGCTGCACCTGTTGCTCAGGAACTAACCGATGAACGCCACTAGAAACAACTTGATCGCCGGTTTGGATAGTGCCTTTGACCAAAGCTCGGTCGCTCTCCTGATGAATAATTTCGAGCGCTTTCGACTGCACCCGATAGATGCCATTCATCTTGTCTGCAACCACCGTATATGCGCTCCATAAGCCTCGTACGTCCTGGGTCAAGGCGGTCAAGGGAAGCCAAAACCCTTGCGTCGGAATTGTTTCAGTCAGCTCAACGCGCACTGTCTGTCCCGGGTTGGTGTCGGAAATTGCGCTGGATTCGAGCTGAAAGACCACGATCTGGGTACGGGTATTGGGATCAACCTCCGGGAGGGTGGACGTGACAGTTGCCGGATAGTACTGATCGCCTAGATTTACGTTGACCGTGTCACCCGTCGCTAGCCTGTTAGCCGTCCCAACTGGCAGACCAATGCGGGCTTCCGGCGCTGCCTTCTCCATCAGCCGTACTACGGATTGACCCGCTGCAACAACGGTTCCTTCATCGACCTGCTGAGCCGAGATGACCCCTTCAAAAGGCGCTTTGAGAGTACTTTTATCGATATCCACATCCGCATTAACAATACTCGCCTCTAGCTGCTGAACAACAGCCCGCTGGGCCGCCACCTGTTCCGGACGAGTACCATTTAGCAATTCGTCAAGTTGGCTGTTTGCCCGATCTAGCCTGGCTGCAAGGGCCTCAGTACCAAAGGTAAATTCATCGAGTTCCTCTCGGGAAATCGCCCCCTCTTCATACAAAAATTCTCGGCGTGATCGCTGTGCTTGCTGCAGCTTGAGCTGATTTTCCAAATCCCGTACCTCAGCCCTGGCTGCCGTGATATCTTCTTGACGCGCACCCCGCTCCAACTCCAGCAGACGGGCCTGAGCTTCTGCTTTTTGGGCGACTATTCGTTGTCGCTGGGCCTGGAGATTTTGCTTGTCGAGCTGAGCGATCGGTTGACCCGCAGAAACCGGATCGCCTTCTTTTATAAACACAGTGGCTAGCTCACCATCCCGTTGAAAGCCAAGATCACTACTGCGCAAAGCCGCAATCTCCCCGGTATAGATACGCGAAACTTGATAGCTGCTAACGGGCTCAATGTTCAGCGTTTCTACGAGTAGCGGGTCAACTAAGACTTCCGCTTCGGCTTCAGCCGCATTTTCAGTTGTAAATAGCTGTGTCCTAGCGATTAACGTGCCTGTCAAGAGTAATAGTGCAGTAGTACTTAGACCAATTAACCACTTGGGATATCGATGAGAAAACCGTTTCATGGATTTAGTGATAACTCGGCACGTACAACCCGGAGGGAGAATTCACTGATGGTGCTTTAATCACCGAATTGCATAGAAAATTGCTTTCTTCATGAATAACATGATATTGATAAAAATAAAAATATGATATTTGAATGGTTCTATACCAACAAAAGCATCAATGAATCTTAAAAACTTGGAGTCTTTTATCGTCTTGGCAGAAGAGCTGCACTTTGGGCGGGCTGCTCAGCAATGTGGAATTTCTCAACCCGCGATGAGTCGGCTGCTCAGCGATTTAGAAAAACAGGTCGGTGTGAAACTGCTCGATCGGTCGTCCCGTGATGTTTCGTTAACGACTGGGGGGCAGGCCTTTCTGGATGCCGCTAGACAGGCGACGGCTCAAATGGATATGGGGATCCGGGCTGCGAGAACAAGCATTGTCGACGGCATCGACCGGCTAACTGTGGGGATGATGCTAGGTGCGGCCCAGCCCTATGTGGGAAGACTTATTCGCCAATTTAAGGAACTTCACCCAGAAACACGCATATCTCTGTGCTATCTGGATGAGCGGTCAATCGGGTCCGCGCTTTCGTCGGGGGAGATTGACGTTGCTGTGGCCTGGGAAGTCTCGATTCCTGTCGGCATTAAGCACCGATATTTAGCGAGTATCCCACTCTCAGTGCTAGTTCCAGCAGGACATCGCCTTGAGAAAAAAGAGTCCGTTGGCTTTGAAGATCTGCGTGGAGAACCTATGATTATTCCGGCCCGCGATCGCCAGCCGATTATCTATAACGTTTATCGCCAGTACATAGCTGAGTTTGGCTTTGAACCGACCATTGCGATTGAGGTGGCCACCCATTACGATCTGTTTGCCATGGTTGCCGGTAAAGTTGGTGTTGGGAATGCGCCAGTCGTTGAAGGAATCTGTTACCCGGGCGTTTCCATTTTGCCGCAGAGACCCGTGCTGGATTTAAAATACAATCTGGCCTGGATTGATGATTCTCGCTCAGTTCAGAGTTTATTGACACTCTTCTAAATCAAGTGCTGAGCGTTTGGAATTCTCCTGATTTTCGAAAACCCTGCGAGATAAGCTTTTTGAGTCAAACCATATCCTGACCAGACTGCTTAGGGCATTTCTGAACTTGAGTCCCCTAATTTAAAAGCATTCTGGCAAGTAAACGCTCCTATCAGAAAGTGGCAATTGCCGAAAAAAAACAGCCTAAAAATTTTTCACATCTAAGTTGAAAGAGAGAATGCGCGTCGTTATTCAGCGAGTTACGCGATCGCAAGTTAGCGTAGCCGGTAAAGTGGTGGGTCAGATTGGACGAGGCTTGAATTTGTTAGTTGGTATTCACTCGAACGATAGCGAAGCAGAGCTGGATTGGATGACCCGAAAATGTCTTGCTCTTCGCCTTTTTCCCAGTGAGCAGCGTCCCTGGGCGCAGTCGGTCTTAGAGGTCCGCGGCGAAATTTTAGTGGTGAGCCAATTCACCCTCTACGGTAACGGGCAAAAGGGTCGTCGCCCATCCTTTAGTGCAGCCGCCCCGCCTGACTTCGCCCAAAGGCTGTACGAAATGTTTGTTCAGAACCTGCGCGCCAGTGGACTGACTGTAGCCAGCGGTATTTTTGGGGCGGATATGCAAGTGTCTATTGAAAATGACGGTCCAGTCACATTGATTCTGGAGCGATGATTCTGGAGTAATAGTCGTGTTTCATCTCCCGCTTAAATCCCTTTCCCACTTAAATCCCTTTCCCACTTAAATCCCTTAACTTCAACTGTCTGGCTCTTCAAACCAGAGAGAGCGCCAGGCAGTTTCTGCTTCAGCAATGGTTAGCTCTTGTTGAAATTTTTGATATTGCTTGTTGAGTTTCCCCAAGCCACCGGCAAGCTGGCGAATTTGCTGACGCGCCGAACTCAATGCGGGGCTGGCATATTCTAGTTCTGAAAGTCGTAAACGAATCGCCGTAATCTTCGCTATGGATTCTTTTTGGTCGTCTTTATTCTCCTCCACCATCAAGCTCAGTAAATGAGGGGCTAAGCTACTAGGCGTCTTACTTTCGGCAGCTGCGATCGCAATACCATAAACCTTGAACGGCACCTTGTCGACAAGGATTTTGCGCTCATAAAGCTCCCGATTCACGACCCGAGATAGATACAGCAAAACAGAGTCCATCCTGAGCTCCAATATTTCGCACCATATCATTAATGTTTGAGGCGCTCCTTTCGCCACAAACGGTAGCGGCGGCAACAGTTCCGTTTTATCGGCTTTAGCCGAGGGAATAGTGAACTCAATCGAGAGGGCGGCAGGGACTTTGCGTGCGACTTCTGAGAGTGGGGTCTCCTCTACCATCGACTTAACGGCTTGCATCTGCTCGGCCGCTAATTCGGGATCGATCATCTCCGGTGAGGATACCAACGCCGGAATGGCCTTTTGCCAGTCCCGTACGAGCCGTCGCAGCTGTTGTTGTAGCTTTTCGCGATCGCGAACCGATAAGGCGAGGAAGTCTGTAGGCGCCACTTGTGTACACAAGTTAAAGACCGCTAAAACTAACTCTTTTCTGACGGTAGTACCCAAGTGATCTATATAAACTGCGTAGATGCGTTTTAGCTCCTCACTGAGCGCCAAAACTTGCGTCTCAATACCCTGCAAATCTTGATTAATTTGTTTAATTTGCTTAGCCATGACCCGAAAAACCCGCATAAAAAAGCGCTCGACGCTGATCAAGCCTCGAGCAACCAGTCATTAATATAGGCTTCGCCAGATTTCGTAGGACACCTCCGATTTTGAGTTGCCTAATTCTAGAGCGCTCTGGCGCGTAGCTACCATCTAAAGAAGGTAGCGGCTGCGATACAAGTTCAATAATCAAGTCGATCAAACACCGACTGCCCGCACGCAAAATCAAAGAGGATCTATTTACCCGCTTGGGCTGCTACCTCAGCCGCAAAGTCCACCTCTTCTACTTCGATGCCTTCACCCAATATAAACCGCTGAAAACGCCGAATTTGAATGTTTTCCCCGAGTTTAGCGACCCGTTCTTTGATCAACTCTTCAACCGTAATGCTCTGATCGCGAATATAAGGCTGGTCCAATAAAGACAGTTCTTTTAAGCGCTTATCGACCCGACCTTGAATTATCTTCGCCTTGATGTTTTCCGGCTTATTGCCCAAATCATCACGACCTGACTCAATTTCAGACTCTTTCTCCGCCACGGCTGCTGGAATATCCGCTACTTTGACATATTCAACATTGGGGCACGCCGCGATTTGCATTGCCACATCTCGGGCTAGGGACTGAAACTCATCCCGTCTAGCCACAAAATCCGTCTCGCAATTCACTTCGACTAAAACCCCAATACGACCGCCAGTGTGGATGTAGCTCTCGACCACCCCCTCTGCCGCAGTCCGACCGGCTTTCTTTTCGGCCGACGTAATTCCTTTTTGGCGAAGCCACTCGACGGCTTTATCCATATCGCCATCATTTTCCTTCAGGGCTTTCTTGCAGTCCATCATGCCTGCGCCCGTGTTGTCCCGAAGCTGCTTAACCAGCTTGGCTGAGATCTCGGCCATTGTTAATTTCTACCTCAACGTCATAAAAAATGACCCCATGCTTGAGCACTTGTCGGCATGGGGGAAATGTCTGGATGCAGAACCCACTGACAACGTAAACAATAAGAATTTCCGCGTCGGCCGGCTTCTCATCTTCGCTGACTGCAGCGACTGGTTCGACTTCAGCCGGAGATGCCTCCACCGAAGCTTCTGGCTGGGTCTCAGCGTTTTCCTTGCCTACCGATTCCTCATAATCATCATATTGATCGAGGTTGTCGTCAAATTCTTCGTAAGTGTCTTCAATCTCAGTATCCAACTGACCATGACGACCCGAATAGATAGCATCAGCTAACTTACCAATAATCAAGCGGATCGAACGAATGGCGTCGTCATTAGCCGGAATAGGGATGTCAACCTGTGTTGGATCACAGTTGGTATCTAACATCGCCACAATCGGAATCCCCAATTTTTGGCATTCACGAATCGCATTATGCTCGCGCCGCAGGTCTACCATGACGACGACATCGGGAAGCTTGCGCATAGATTTGAGTCCGCCCAAATACTTCTGCAGCTTCTCCAACTCCCGGCGTAGCATAGAACTCTCTTTCTTGGGTCGGCGAGCGAGATTCCCACTTTCTTGAAGCTCCTCTAGTTCACGGAGACGATCAATACGAGATTTGATCGTTTCCCAGTTAGTCAGCATTCCGCCTAACCAACGCTGGTTGACGTAATAAGAGCCGCAGCGAGCTGCTTCTTGGGCAATAATGCCAGCCGCCTGACGCTTGGTACCGACAAACAAAAATTTCTTACCTTGTTCAGCTGCTCTACGGATGTACTCGTAGGACTCTTCCATCAATTGGGCTGTTTGTACCAAATCAATGATGTGAACGCCATTACGGGCAGTGTAGATATACGGGGACATCTTGGGGTTCCAGCGGCGAGTTTGATGGCCGAAATGAACGCCAGACTCCAGCAGTTCAGCAAGAGAAACAACGGGCATATTTACTTTTCCTCCTTCGGGTTATGCCTCCACTTGGGCGGATTTCGATAGCTTGCTCGCAACAAAACACCCGAAGCCCCAAGTGTGCGAATTGTTTGAAAATAGGTCTTAGATCGTATCACAAGCCGACTTGGGTTGTGAACGAGTTTTACTGCTGAACGGGAGTTGCTACTTTTGACCTTGAATATCTCTCTAATCTCTAATAAAGAGCCAAATTAAGCAGTTTTATCGCTTTCTCCAGATTGCTTAGGACAATTCTAATTTTGAGTTGCCCAATCCTAGATCGTTCTGGTGCGTAGCCTCCACCTGACTAAGGTGGCGACTGTTGTAAGACCTGTGTCAGGAAGCATTAGAATGATTCGGGTCTGGCGCAGCAAAATTAGCTTTGGGGTTTATCGTTTTTGCCAGATCGCTTAGGACAATTTATAACTTTGAGTTGTCTAATCCAAGAGAGTTCTGGCACGCAGTCCCACCTGACGACGGTGGCGACTGTTATAACTGAAATCTTGACGACTGTGGGCGCCTCAATCACTCAATCGGTAATAACAGCACCTCATGATCGAACGCTATACCTTGCCTGAAATGGGCAATCTTTGGACCAATTACTACAAACTCAAGACCTGGTTGCAGGTTGAAGTTGCTGTTTGTGAAGCTCAAGCTGAACTGGGTTTGGTCCCGTCTGAAGCCGTCGAAGAGATCAAAGCAAAGGCCAACTTTGACGAAGCTCGCGTTCTTGAGATTGAGGCGGAAGTGCACCATGACGTGATTGCTTTTTTGACCAATGTCAATGAATACGTAGGAGATGCAGGACGCTACATTCACTTGGGCATGACCAGTTCCGATGTTTTAGATACAGCCTTGGCACTGCAATTAGTCGCCAGTCTGAATTTAATTTTGGACTGTGTTGAGGAACTCATTCAAGCCATTCGCTACCAAGCCCAACAGCACCGCTATACCGTGATGGTCGGTCGCTCCCACGGCATTCATGCAGAGCCCATTACTTTCGGGTTTAAGTTAGCCGGTTGGCTCGCCGAAATGCTACGCAATCGCGATCGCTTAGTTCGTTTGAGAAAAGAAATTGCCGTCGGTAAGATTTCTGGGGCGGTAGGCACTTATGCCAATATTGCGCCGCAAGTCGAGGCTTTAGCTTGTCAGAAAATGGGATTAGAGCCTGATACCGCCTCAACTCAGGTGATTTCTCGGGACCGCCATGCTCAGTTTGTACAGCAACTCGCCTTGTTAGCGGCTTCTATCGAACGATTTGCGGTCGAAATTCGCAACTTACAGCGAACGGATGTGCTGGAAGTCGAAGAGTTCTTTGCTAAGGGACAGAAAGGCTCTTCGGCAATGCCCCACAAGCGAAATCCGATTAAGTCTGAGCGTTTGAGTGGTATGGCGCGCATTATTCGAGGCAATGCGATCGCAGCCTTGGAAAATGTTGCGCTTTGGCATGAGCGCGATATTTCCCATAGCTCTGTAGAGCGGGTGATTTTGCCGGACACCTGCATACTGACTCACTTTATGCTTAAAGACACAACCAAGTTAATTAAGAAGCTTCAAGTCTATCCTGACAACATGACGCGAAATCTGAATGTTTACGGAGGTGTTATTTTTTCTCAGAAAGTTTTACTCGCATTGGTCGAGAAAGGGCTTAATCGAGAGGAGGCTTATGCTTGGGTACAACGCAATGCCCACCAAGCGTGGAATCAAGAGGGTGGAGATTTTCGAGCATTGGTAAGTGCCGATATAGATGTGCAGACGTATTTAGCACCTGAAGAATTGGCTGAGTGCTTCAATCCTCAAGCCCATCTGAAGCACCTGGATGAGATATTCCAACGACTGGCTATTTGAATACTAATTTTCTGGGACTATTTGCGTCTTTGAACTGATCGACGCTAAATGACTCGGGTTGGCTGGAAAAATTTATTTAATTGAAGTTCGTTCTACTGTTGATCGGATTTTAGGAAAGGCTAAATCGTGAGGCGACGACTAACTGTCTGAAAAGTTAAGTGTATCTGTTTGG